>NZ_JBFRJZ010000101.1:0-4868 GCF_041469125.1 Vibrio sp. 10N.286.51.E5
TCGAGGCACCATTATTTGGTACTTAACAAATAATGGTCTTTATAGACCTGATGTTGAGACAAGTAATTCCCCTTTAGTTCAGTTGGTAGAACGGCGGACTGTTAATCCGTATGTCGCAAGTTCAAGTCTTGCAAGGGGAGCCATTTTTAAAGGACTTCATTTTATATGAGGTTTTAATTGAAGAGTTTAACTCTTTAAGCAAAGAATTTAGTGTGCCGACTTAGCTCAGTAGGTAGAGCAACTGACTTGTAATCAGTAGGTCACCAGTTCGACTCCGGTAGTCGGCACCATTCTTTTGCCTCGATAGCTCAGTCGGTAGAGCAGCGGATTGAAAATCCGCGTGTCGGTGGTTCGATTCCGCCTCGAGGCACCATTATTTGGTGCTTAACAAATAATGGTCTTTATAGACCTGATGTTGACACAAATAATTCCCCTTTAGTTCAGTTGGTAGAACGGCGGACTGTTAATCCGTATGTCGCAAGTTCAAGTCTTGCAAGGGGAGCCACATTCAAGAAAGCCAAGTCGAAAGACTTGGCTTTTTTTCGTGTGAACAAAAACAAACTCTATTCAATATACACATCAGCTCCTCACTAACTCTTAATCAGTCTCGATAAATTGAGTTATCTCCTTTTAGTACTCTTACTACAGCAGTTGATTCTAAGTTCTATAAAGCATATCCACTACAACAGAACCAACGCCTTATAAAGTTCATGACCCGCTAATATTCACATTAAAACAAATAGAACCAAGTCCTGTTACTTTTTTTTCTTCGAAAATTTAATCCCTATCATACTTTGATGTCTTTCTAATATCTGCCTTACACCACTTAGATTAAGATTCGATGAATTATACCTAATACTAATTATTGAATCGCTGCGCGGGGAAATATGAAACTAAAAACGCAAGCTTACTTATTATCGGGCATCATCTTGATCGCCCTGCTAGCACTGACGGCTACAGGCTTATGGACCTTAAGAGTTGCTAGCAACATGGACAACAAAGCTCGCGTAACAGAGCTGTTTAAGAGCGCATACAGCATTCTTACTGAAGTCGAAAAAATGGCGATTGATGGCACACTAGAAGAAGAGCAAGCCAAGCAACTAGCTACTCGCCTTCTACGCAACAACATCTATAAAGATAATGAATATGTTTACGTAGCCGATGAGAACATGACGTTTATCGCGACACCATTAGATCCTCAACTGCACGGAACCAGTTTTAACGACTTTAAAGATGGCGACGGCAATAGTGTTGGGCAGCTAATCCAAAGAGTACTTGGTAATCGTACTGGCGAGATCATTGAGTACACCTGGACACAAAAACTGCCAGATGGAACGATTGAAGAAAAACTGTCTATTGCAGAGAAAACGCCACATTGGGGTTGGGTTGTCGGCACTGGTATCGGGTTCAATGAAGTTAACGCTCGTTTTTGGTCTACTGCTCAATGGCAGCTATTCCTTTGTGTCGTGATTGCTGGTCTTATTCTGGCGAGCCTAATTGTATCCATTAAACGCATGCTAGCGCTTCTTGGCGGCGAACCTAAAGATGTACGAGAAGCAGTACAAGCCGCAGCACAAGGTCGAATTCAAACCTCTTTCGAAACTCAGGCAATTGACGGCAGTATCTATCACGCCGTACAACAAATGAGTAAGTCATTGGCTGAGCTAGTATCAAACCTTGACGCTTCAATGCTGGCATTAAGAGGCGAACTGCAGCGCGTAGAAGATCGCGCTGGGTCAATTGGTCAACTGACAGACACCCAACAGCAATCAACAGAGATGATCGCGACAGCAATGACCGAGATGGCCTCTTCAGCCAATAACGTAGCTGCTTCAGCTAGCGATACCGCGCGCAACACCGACGAGGCCGACAAACAGAGCCAGCATACCCAACAACTCATTCACAACACAGTAGATAACATTCAAGGCTTAGCAGGCCAACTAGGCACAGCAAGCGAAGCTGTCGCTAACCTAGATAACGATGTAAACAACATTGCAAAAGTATTGGATGTGATTGGTGATATAGCGGAGCAAACTAACCTATTGGCACTAAATGCAGCCATTGAAGCAGCTCGAGCTGGCGAACAAGGTCGTGGATTTGCTGTTGTAGCAGATGAGGTTCGTAACCTTGCAGGCAGAACACAATCGAGCACAAAAGAAATCCAATTAATGATTAATAACCTTCAAGAGGGATCTCGCAACGCAATTCAAACCATGGAAGTGTGTGCCGCGACCAGTGAAAGCACCGTAACAGAGTCTCAAAACGCCTCTGAAGCACTACAACAGATTGTTGTCGCATTAGAGTCCATTTCATCAATGAGTCATCAAATCGCAACAGCGGCCGCTGAGCAGACTCAGGTGAGCGATGATATATCGAAGCGTATCAATATGATCGAAGAGAGCGGTAACCAACTGAGCAATGTCGTAACAGAAAGTCATAACAGCACCCAAACTCTTGCCTCTCTTTCCAACGAATTAGAAGCTTGGGTTAATAGGTTTGAAGTAAAACACTAAACTCCCTAGAAAATTTTCAAATAAAAAAGCACGTTTTCATACGTGCTTTTTTTATTTCGGCGCCCATTCAGTGTAGTTAACCGTAGTTTTACTATCTTTTAGGGCATGCTAGACCTAGGTTTTTCACCCCAAATGAGCAAAAACAACCCACTAAGTATAGAAAAACATCAAACGATACTTTTTTTGCAATTTAATGTTGACCCAGAACGCGAAAACACGTTTAATACACCTCGTCGCCCGGATAGCTCAGTCGGTAGAGCAGAGGATTGAAAATCCTCGTGTCGGTGGTTCGATTCCGCCTCCGGGCACCACAATTTATTTGTTGGTGTCTTAGACAACAACAGTAAAGCACAAAGAAATATTATGTGCCGACTTAGCTCAGTAGGTAGAGCAACTGACTTGTAATCAGTAGGTCACCAGTTCGACTCCGGTAGTCGGCACCATTTCTTTAAAGCTTTAAGAATAATTCCCCTTTAGTTCAGTTGGTAGAACGGCGGACTGTTAATCCGTATGTCGCAAGTTCAAGTCTTGCAAGGGGAGCCAAGTTAATCATCAAGCATAAGCTTTTTGATTCATGATGCCGACTTAGCTCAGTAGGTAGAGCAACTGACTTGTAATCAGTAGGTCACCAGTTCGATTCCGGTAGTCGGCACCATTCTCTTGATTAGAGACTAAACAATCAATTCCCCTTTAGTTCAGTTGGTAGAACGGCGGACTGTTAATCCGTATGTCGCAAGTTCAAGTCTTGCAAGGGGAGCCAATTAAAAGAAGCCGCATCATTGATGCGGCTTTTTTGCATCTAAAGATCCTAACTTATTAATACAACTACCCTCACCTTTCAAATACCGTATTCAATTCAGAAACCAACCGTTTTTATATCCTTCCAAAGCTACAAATCTTCGCTACTTAATGCTCTTCAAAATCTCCCAACAACAAACGACACATTCACGTAAGAGTCAGTCACAGTACGTTGCTACTCATTTTATTGACTAGGAGATCGGTTGAAAAAATCAATACTAAGTTTGGAGGTAAGAAAGCTAAATAACGAATCAAGTAAGCGCTGAAAAGCTCTGTAAGACACTTCAATCCAAATTAATACACAGATTACTCTTTATCAAAACTATCCACTACAATAGCGCCCATAGAGGCTGGCATTGAAATAACAATCACTCTTTTGATCGATACGACGGGATCACTCAATAGAGGTAATTTGTCCAGGCAAGTCAGTACCAAAGCAACGACCAATGCCGTCATAACATAAGCAATCACTATTCTGAAAATAAACACCGGCAACCGAGCAACAACATCTTTTTGAAAGACACTCTCATACGTATAGAAGCCTAAGAACACCGCAGACAGTAAAAATAGCAGCAATAGATTAGCGGTAGGTAAAGTCTCCCCTAACTTCCAAGCCTCTTCAGAAAAAGAAATCGGCACGGCCAAGGCAAAAGATCCCACAAAGATCTGGCTCGCATCTTCAAAGTTAAAACTCAATTTCATAATTCGACCCATTAGGTTTAAGGCTTTATCCAGCTCTTAAAATAATCACAAAACTATCCGCCGATGGTTTCGGGGATTTTCTATTCTTACTAAGCAAACAGTAGTGACCTTCTAGCTCATCTTAGTCGCAATAACCAAAACATAACTTGAACTAACCAACAAGAAATCAATATGTTCAGAGCTAAGTGGTCAAACAACTAATTCATATCGAGTCAACAAGCACATCAGAATCGAAGACAGACCGGTAAACATCCTAAAATACCATCCTCTAGAACCAGAGAACATCGCAATCAGTTGGGGGATGAACCTCACTGCACGTGTAGGCACGGATACGAGGGATGCTTTATTTCTTATCTTATATATCCCTTAAGCACAACTTTGGAGCGCAACCTAACAACTCTCACCTTTCAAGCTGAATCTACTCCGCTTCCATCCTTTGAAATGCTTCGAACAAAGCGCTTGATGCTATCGAGAGTGGTTTAAGCTGAATGTATAACAAGAGCTATTAAGTCGACTCATTAAGGGCTATAGCGCTCTTAGCAGAAGCCTCCATGATAGAGCCCTAATTACACGTATCCTATAGATTCACAGATAGAGCAGAAGTCAGATTTCGTAGCCGAAAGGCTGTTAACTAATACTGAGAGCCGCTCACTTAATAAAGGAAACATCTACAGCGCGTATGGCTCGAGTATCTGAATGCTAAACTTAAAGCTATATACGTTTGAAATAATGCTCGAGTCACCTCACAGCTGGAATCAGAAATAATGTAGTCGTAATCATGAGTTGGTTTGAGGAACACCTAATACCAATTAAAGTAAAAATGTGGTCTAATTAGGATTGATGAATTATTGTGAA
>NZ_JBFRJZ010000102.1:0-7113 GCF_041469125.1 Vibrio sp. 10N.286.51.E5
AGTGGATTCCATACATCACGCTAGGCAGAATGCAATGCAGATCATGGTCGATTTTTGGACGCGTTCTTTCAGAAATAACACGCCAAGTAGGGCGGTAAATACAGGATGAACGTATTGTAGAATGGTCGCTTCGGCTAATGGCAAAGTGGTCACAGCGTAGTAAACACACATCAAGGCTGCTGTACCAACAGCGCCTCGAACAAACAACAAAGGTTTGTTATTTCCCCAGATCGAAATGCCTTTTCGCTTAACGTCGATATAACTGATGATCAAAGACACCAAAGCCCTTGCTGCAACAATTTCGAATACAGGTATGCCGTAGTTGCTGATGTATTTCACACACGCAGACATCAGTGCGAATCCAAAAGCGGAGAGGATCATGAATCGAACCCCAACAGGGATTTGTGAAAAAGAGAAAGAAGACATAAAAATATCAATAGGCTGAGGGAAAAGGAATCATAACTTAGTTTAGAAGAGCCGACCAAAGTCTTTGTCCTGTTCTATTACACCAAACCATTGATATTGCTGTGCGAGTACTTTCAGCAACTCGATCTCTTTTGTTGTCTCTTCTCTAAGCCATTCAATAAGGTCGTTGATGATAGGCGTGTGACTACGCTGGTGCATGAAGTAAGTCCAAGCACTGTGTTGGATTTTTGCATTTCTAGGGCAGTACAAGAAGCCTCGTTGGAGATCTTGTTGAACTAACAACAGATCCGTGACCGTAACCCCTTCACCGGATAGACAGGCACTGAGCGCCATATCTAAAGACAAGAAGCTGGTATTTCTGACAGGTTTCTTTGGTGGGAATTCAACATCGGCCAGCCACACTTTCCAGTCGTGATGATCTAAGGTTGGATGCAGCCTTGGCAAGGTTAAGATTGAATCAAGGTCGGTGTCTTTGGTGGTTAAACTAGTAGAGCAAACCGGCGCCATGAACTCTTCACGCAAGAAGGTAATGTCAGGTGCCTTGTCATAGCGTTTTTTGAAACGCGTGTGGAAGATCAGTAGATCATACTCACTACTATTAATCGATTCGTCTTCCTCAATCACAGGAACAATGACTATCTCATGATCTTGATAACGCTCGTTTAATTCCCGAACTTTGGAGATCAATACTCGCGTCGCGAAACTCAGAGTCGCTTTGATCACGATACGCTTCTGCTTGGGCTCACTCCAAGAGGCGATAACAGCTTCGATATTACCGTAGCTTTCTCGCAAAGCCACATACAAATCATGACCTTGTACCGTTAATTCTATGGCTCGATGCTTACGAATAACCAGTGATGCGTTTAACTCATCTTCAAGCTGTTTGATCTGTCGGCTGATCGCACTTTGTGTCACATGCAGCTCTTCGGCAGCCAGCGTAAAGCTCATCAGCCTTGCGGCAGCTTCAAAGGCTTTTAAGCCATTATGTGATGATGGCAAGCTAGGATATGGGGTCATAATTCGTTCGCATGAGTTTATGGAATGTTAGAGTCGCAAATTTATCAATTGAACGCTAGCCTCATCGATCGTATTTTGGGCGAAATTACCTGAGGCGCTCATGAAAAAAATACTCACTCTTGCATTCCCTTTGATCATTTCACAGCTGATCTCTATGGCTTTAGTCCTTACTGATGTTTGGATGATGTCGCGTATCAGTGTGTCAGCCCTTGCGGCTGGTGGCTTAGGTGCCTCAATCTACTTTTTCATCTTCATTATTGCGAGCAGCACCGTGGGTTGTGTCGCGAACTTGATTGCGATTGCTTATGGTCAGCGCGTAGCTCGCCCTGAGTTTGGTAATACTCAAATCAGATTGGCTGTGAAAGGCGCAACCATGTTGGCATTCGTGCTCAGCGTGACCTTAATGGCCAGCTTCTGGTTTGCTCCGTTGGTATTAGAAGCAGCCAAACAGCCACCAGAAGTGATCACTTTAGCCATGGAATATGTCCATGCTTTGAAGTGGGTAATGTTGCCTTCGCTTATCTTGTTGGTACTTCGTGGCTTAACCAGTGCGTTTGGCAACGTGCGCTCCATTCTTGTGATGTCGATTATCACCGTAATTCTGAATGTGCCAGTGAGCTACTTTCTCACCTTCCAATTAGACATGGGCTTAACAGGTTTAGGGCTTGGTACGGCTATCGCGGCATTTATCGTGATGGTTGGATATACGGTTTGGGTATTTAAGCGTGACGAGTTTAAGCAGTTCGCCCCTTGGCTAAATACAGAAGAGTATTCAATCAAGTTGATGAGCCCATTGTTGTTGATGGGTCTACCTATCGGCTTGGCTGCTTTACTTGAGCATGGCTTGATTTACGGTGGCACCTTGATGGCGGGCACGATCGGTATTGCTTCGTTAGCCTTGCACCAAATCTTGCTGCAATGTTTAAGCTTTACTTGGAACTTCAACTTCGGTTTCTCGCAAGCTGCCGCAATTTTAGTAGGCCGTGATTATGGCGCGGGCAACTACGAAGGCATCAAAAGAACCTCGATTCAAAGCTTTATATTGGTGTCGGTGTTGAGTGTGGCGTTGTCGGCCGTGTTCATTATATGGCCTGAGATGATCGCTTCTATCTTCAAGTTAGACGATGGCACGGGTGCAATGACTTCACTACTGGCTTCTGTGATTTGGGTCGTTGCTTTGTGCTTTATTGTTGATGCTTGGCAGCTACTGGCGATTAACCTGCTAAGAGGCATGAAGATTGTCTCTATGCCAACCGTGATGACTGCCATCGGTTACTGGGTATTTGGCTTGCCTGCGGCTTGGTATTTGATGCCTAAGTTCGAATTGGCAGGGATTTGGGGCGGAATCGGTGTTGGCTTAGGCGTGACAGGTATTCTGCTGCTTATCCAATTGATGCGTGTCATTCAAAAGAACAACCAATCTCCAGATTTGTCGAATCATGCTTATACGTGATTTGCTTGTGATGCTCGCCTTTACCATGGAACCTTGAACGATAAACGTTGTATTGCTGACCGAGAACTATCAATTACCAACAATGACCTATAAGCCCTAAATTGCGTACTTCGTAATTTAGACCTTGGTCTTACAGAAACCGAGCTAAAAGGTGACTAGAATGATTTGAGTTGCTCACCGTTTTATCAAGGAATACACAAATGGAAGTTGGATTGTTCTGGGCTGAAAAAGGAATGTTAGTGCTTGGCGCACTGTTTGTTTTGACGAGCATGATGCAGTACGGAAGGCGCAGTAGCGATTGGAAGGGCGTGATTACGATGTTTTATAAGCGTATCCCAATGAGTATCGCGGAATACAAATGGTATCGTTTGGGTATCGCTTTATTGGTGTTTGCTGTGGTTATACGTTTCGCATTACTGATCCTATGGCCTTCATACCAGTTCTAGTTCTCTTGCATTAGCTTTGTTGGATAGCTCTCTATCATGGCTACATAAAGCCGTTCAATGAATGAGTCAGTCGAGCCTTAATAAACCCGCTTGTTAAGGCTGCTGTTAAATATAATAGTGCTATTACTCAACAGCAAGGATTGGCTATTACCTTTGTAGCATATTGTTTTTCATGAAGAATAATGCGAAATAATAGCTTACCCACCTGTTTCATCATTCTTACTAATAATCTGCACATAAATCCATTCACCCCGTACCTGATACCATAATGTTCTGTTACACTCGGTCGAATTAGCTTTAATTTGTCAGTGGTGCATTTATGTCGTTCCCAGTTCTTATATGTGATGATTCTGCGTTAGCAAGGAAGCAGATGGCTCGATCACTGCCTAGTTCTCTAAATGCCGATATAACTTTTGCTGTTCATGGGCTTAACGCACTTGAAGAGCTCGCTAAAAACCAGTTTAAACTGATGTTCCTTGATCTCACCATGCCGGAATTAGATGGCTATGGCACATTGGAAGAGATGCAACGTTTAGATGACACTACACCCGTTGTGCTTGTTTCTGGTGATATCCAACCAAAAGCGCAGCAGAAGGTCATGGACCTTGGTGCTAAAGCGTTTTTGAAAAAGCCGATTGATAAAGAAGCGTTAAAAGCGATTCTACGTGAGCATGTTGAGCCACCAAAACAGCCTCAACTTATTACGCCAGCACCGCTAGAGCTACCGATTCTGCGCCGACGTGACATCTATATGGAAGTTGCGAACGTTGCGATAGGTCGAGCAGCCGATGCATTGGCGCGCCATTTTAATGTATTCGTTCACTTACCATTACCGAACGTGAACATCTTCGAAGTGAGCGAATTGCACATGGCACTTCGTGACTTGGCTGACAATGACCAAGTGTCGGGTGTTTGCCAAGGCTTCAGTGGAGAAGGCATTGCAGGTGAAGCGCTAGTTTTGTTGAGTGATTCCAGTGTGAGCGATCTTAAGAAGCTCATGAAGGTGCCAACAGAAAGCGAGCAGCTAGAAGAATTAGAGTTGTTGATGGATGTATCGAACATCTTAGTCGGCTCTTTCTTGAATGGGTTAGGGGAGCAATCAGAAGTTCGTTTCTTCCAGAGCTCTCCTGTGCTGCTAGGTCAACACATCTCGATTGATTCGGTGATTGAAAATACCAGCGGCTCATTTAAAAAGACCATGACGTTCGAAGTCAGCTACAACATAGACGGCACGTCCATCCGTTGTGATCTTCTATTTATGTTCGTTGATGAGTCTCTGCCTCTTCTAGACAACAAATTGGCCTACCTAATGGAGGAGTTTTAATATGCTGAATCTTCCTGCTGAATTTGAACAGTTCCACTGGATGGTAGACATGGTTCAAAACGTCGATATGGGACTGGTGGTCATCAATCGTGATCTTGAGGTGCAAGTTTGGAATGGTTTCATGACGCACCATAGCGGTAAGCAATCGCATGATGCGATCGGTAAGTCGATCTTTGAGTTATTCCCTGAAATTCCTGAAGAGTGGTTTAGGCTTAAAACAAAACCGGTTTATGACCTAGGCTGCCGTAGCTTCATAACGTGGCAACAAAGGCCTTATCTGTTTAAGTGCCGCAACGTGAGGCCAGTAACTCAGCAAGCCGACTTTATGTATCAGAACGTCACGCTTAACCCGATGCGTTCTCCAACTGGGCAAGTGACATCCTTGTTCTTGTCGATTCAAGATGCGACTGCTGAAGCTCTGATGTCTCAGAAAAAGGCTTGACGTACCTTAAGGTGAAAATTGAATCGCCTTATAAGAGCACTCTGAAAACCAAATAAAAATGGCCAAGGTTAATCCCCTTGGCCATTTTTGTATCTGATCCTGTAGTAATGAGTTCGAACTAAAGAAAGGCGTTCCGTGTTCGTTAACTTTAGTCGAGTTGTTGTTAGGCTCTATCAACAGCGGCTTGTATCCGCTGGGTTCTCATAAATAAGCGCATCTAACCTGCCATATTTTGTGGACTTTACCCCGCTCATCCAAGTTTCGAACGTGCTAATCGATCTTGCCTTTGTACTTTATAAATTTCAGGGCTAATGAAAGAGGGCTGAGATCGGCACTCGAAGCGAAAAAAGTCAGAAAAAAATGAAATTATTTAAGAAAAAACGCATTTTTTGATTCAAGAAAAGTGTGATTTTTATGTGATTAAAGGGCACTTTTTTCACAAATTTGCCTTATCGAAGATTTTTTCGCCGAATTTGCAAGGGAAACGTTTGCGCAATAAACCGACAGCGTTTGCGTGAATATGTTGTTAAGTTATTAATTAATATGAATTTAGTAGGAAATGACGGGCGGGAAGCTTTTACCAGATATGGAATCTTTGAGAGGATAGCACAAAAAAAAATGAAATATCAGACTTGCTGTTAGTAAATCACAGCCTATAATGCTGAAAACCGGAGCGTCTGCCAACGCTCCGGTTTTTTTGTGTCCGAAACTCAGTAAAGCGTCTGCCAACGCTTACCGAAAACGCACGACACGTAATATGATTACAGGACAAATTATCATGCGTATCGAACAAGAACTTAAGTTAGGTTTCAAAGATGTACTCTTCCGTCCGAAGCGTTCTACCCTTAAAAGCCGTTCTCAAGTTGAATTAACCCGCGATTTTACATTCAAGCATAGCGGTCGTCAATGGTCTGGTACTCCAGTAATTGCAGCGAACATGGATTCGGTAGCAAGCTTTGAAATGGCAGCGGCTCTAGCAGAGCACGGTGTTATGACTGCAGTACACAAGCACTACACAGTAGAGCAGTGGGCTGAGTTCGCAAAAACAGCAGACAAGAAAACGCTGAACAACGTATTTGTTTCAACAGGTACTTCTGAAGCTGAGTTTGAGAAAACTAAGCAAATCATGGCGCTTAGCGACGAATTCGTATTTATCTGTATTGATATCGCTAACGGCTACTCAGAGCACCTAGTTGAGTATGTACAAAAAGTACGTGCTGAATTCCCGACTAAAGTTATCTCTGCTGGTAACGTTGTAACGGGTGACATGGTTGAAGAGCTAATCCTAGCTGGCGCAGACATCGTTAAGGTTGGTATCGGCCCTGGTTCTGTTTGTACTACACGTGTTAAAACAGGCGTAGGTTACCCTCAACTTTCTGCAATCATCGAGTGTGGCGACGCAGCACACGGCCTTGGCGGCATGATCATCGGTGACGGTGGCTGTTCATGTGCGGGTGACGTATCTAAAGCGTTCGGCGGCGGTGCTGACTTCGTAATGCTAGGCGGCATGCTAGCAGGTCACTCTGAGTCAGGCGGCGAAGTTGTAGAGCAAGACGGTAAGCAATTCATGAAGTTCTATGGAATGTCTTCACAGTCGGCTATGGACAAGCACTCAGGTGGTGTTGCTAAGTACCGTGCTGCTGAAGGTAAAACTGTTTTACTTCCGTTCCGTGGTTCAGTTCACAACACAATTTCTGACATCCTTGGTGGTGTACGTTCAACTTGTACATACGTAGGTGCAGCAAAGCTTAAAGAGCTAACTAAGCGTACGACTTTCATCCGTGTACAAGAGCAAGAGAACAACGTATTCGGTAAAGAGTAATCTGACGATTATTCGGAAAATACGAATTATTGAGAGCCGCATTTTGCGGTTCTTTTTTGTATGAAAATCTCCAAGTGGCGACAAAGTGGCGACAGAAAATTTATTTTTTTGTGGCGATAGAGTGGCGACAAACTACAGATTAGTGATTGGATTATGAGTGATTATTACTCATATCTCTGAATA
>NZ_JBFRJZ010000103.1:0-1462 GCF_041469125.1 Vibrio sp. 10N.286.51.E5
TATCTTCGTATAAGGAGGTGATCCAGCCCCAGGTTCCCCTAGGGCTACCTTGTTACGACTTCACCCCAGTCATGAACCACAAAGTGGTGAGCGTCCTCCCCGAAAGGTTAAACTACCCACTTCTTTTGCAGCCCACTCCCATGGTGTGACGGGCGGTGTGTACAAGGCCCGGGAACGTATTCACCGTGACATTCTGATTCACGATTACTAGCGATTCCGACTTCATGGAGTCGAGTTGCAGACTCCAATCCGGACTACGACGCACTTTTTGGGATTCGCTCACTATCGCTAGCTTGCTGCCCTCTGTATGCGCCATTGTAGCACGTGTGTAGCCCTACTCGTAAGGGCCATGATGACTTGACGTCGTCCCCACCTTCCTCCGGTTTATCACCGGCAGTCTCCCTGGAGTTCCCGACATTACTCGCTGGCAAACAAGGATAAGGGTTGCGCTCGTTGCGGGACTTAACCCAACATTTCACAACACGAGCTGACGACAGCCATGCAGCACCTGTCTCAGAGTTCCCGAAGGCACACCTGCGTCTCCGCTGGCTTCTCTGGATGTCAAGAGTAGGTAAGGTTCTTCGCGTTGCATCGAATTAAACCACATGCTCCACCGCTTGTGCGGGCCCCCGTCAATTCATTTGAGTTTTAATCTTGCGACCGTACTCCCCAGGCGGTCTACTTAACGCGTTAGCTCCGAAAGCCACGGCTCAAGGCCACAACCTCCAAGTAGACATCGTTTACGGCGTGGACTACCAGGGTATCTAATCCTGTTTGCTCCCCACGCTTTCGCATCTGAGTGTCAGTATCTGTCCAGGGGGCCGCCTTCGCCACTGGTATTCCTTCAGATCTCTACGCATTTCACCGCTACACCTGAAATTCTACCCCCCTCTACAGTACTCTAGTTCACCAGTTTCAAATGCAGTTCCGAGGTTGAGCCCCGGGCTTTCACATCTGACTTAATGAACCACCTGCATGCGCTTTACGCCCAGTAATTCCGATTAACGCTCGCACCCTCCGTATTACCGCGGCTGCTGGCACGGAGTTAGCCGGTGCTTCTTCTGTTGCTAACGTCAAGAGATAGCGCTATTAACACTACCCCCTTCCTCACAACTGAAAGTACTTTACAACCCGAAGGCCTTCTTCATACACGCGGCATGGCTGCATCAGGCTTTCGCCCATTGTGCAATATTCCCCACTGCTGCCTCCCGTAGGAGTCTGGACCGTGTCTCAGTTCCAGTGTGGCTGATCATCCTCTCAGACCAGCTAGGGATCGTCGCCTTGGTGAGCCATTACCTCACCAACTAGCTAATCCCACCTAGGCATATCTTGACGCGAGAGGCCCGAAGGTCCCCCTCTTTGGCCCGTAGGCATTATGCGGTATTAGCCATCGTTTCCAATGGTTATCCCCCACATCAAGGCAATTTCCTAGGCATTACTCACCCGTCCGCCGCTCGACGCC
>NZ_JBFRJZ010000104.1:0-210 GCF_041469125.1 Vibrio sp. 10N.286.51.E5
TCGACGGGAAGTGTGTAGTGGTAAATCAGGCACAGCCAAGGGAAAGAACAACGTCTTACCTCGGGAGATCTTATGGTTTGTCTCAATAGAGACTAATACAGCAGTGATGTTGTGTGATGAGCAATAAGAAGTCAGCAGAAGGCATAGTACTTTGAGAATGTACAACTCAAAGGAAGGCCTGAACTGAATATATCAAGAAGCAGTCACTAG
>NZ_JBFRJZ010000105.1:0-382 GCF_041469125.1 Vibrio sp. 10N.286.51.E5
TCGACGGGAAGTGTGTAGTGATAAATCAGGCACGGCCAAGGGAAAGAGCAACGTCTTACCTCGGGAGATCTTATTACTTGTCTCGATAGAGACTAATACAGCAGCGATGCGGTATGACGAGCAATAAGAAGTCAGCAGAAGGCATAGTACCTTAAGGAAGTACAACTTAAGGGAAGGCCCGAACTGAATATATCAAGAAGCAGTCACTAGACACTCAATCATGTGGAGTCATAGCAAGATGAAAACCATCTCTACGTCCCAATGGGCGATACAGCAAGTAAAGCTCATGGTGATGAAGAATGACAAGCATGATTGGCGTAAACAGGAGGACGAGTCTTGGTGATCTCAACGTCGTTGATGGAGCAAATCTGCTCTTCAACCA
>NZ_JBFRJZ010000106.1:0-255 GCF_041469125.1 Vibrio sp. 10N.286.51.E5
GCCTGTCGAAGTCTTGAGATAGTGGCGTTGATGTCGAGCTTGTCGACTCCTGCACACCCTTTGTTCTTCTTCACGCGTCTAAGAGCTTGATTCAAATTGGTTGAGGAGCAGATTTGCTCCATCAACGAAGTTGAGGTCACCAAGACTCGCCCTCCTGTCTACGCCGACCATGCTTGTCATTCTTCGTATCCATGAGCTTTACTTGCGGTATTGCCCTTTGGGACGTAGAGATGAATTTCATCTTGCTATGACTCC
>NZ_JBFRJZ010000107.1:0-4564 GCF_041469125.1 Vibrio sp. 10N.286.51.E5
CCTCCTCCTACTCGATTGTCTAAAAAATCCCCAATGTCGATGTGATTTTGGGCAGAGAATCCCATTTTTGTCGTCCTTCTCATGCTTGTGATAATGTTAAAGGTGAAACTGCGACCCGCTTAACATCTCATTTTCACTTACATTGATTGCATATCAAGCCTTCTGTATTTTTGCTTTATTCTTAATCGCCAATGGAAGGAAGCTGTGCCTGTTAAAGCCTTTGCAAAACAAATATCTGCGACACGCGACCATCGTCTGTTGGCTGAGTCTCTTTTTGACTATCTGGTTAAGGTACTTACTCCAAAAGGGATAGGAATATTTGCTGAACCGACGCCGGAGAGCGACGCATTACCGCTTTTTTCTTATGGCGACCTAACCTCATTGGCGAGCTACCCCTCTACATTTTGGCCGTGGGTCTCACAGTTTGATACCGCAGACGGGGTTTTGCCAATGGCTATCAACACCTGCAAGTGGGAACACATGAAAGTGCTTGGTGGGGAGTCGTTTATCATGATGCTCGACAACGCACCTGCCTCCAGAACTTATTTAATTGTTCAAAATTGCAATGCTGAGAAGGTTAATCAAACCTTTGACCAAGATCTTGATGTGTTACAGCTCGCGGCTGCCCGTTGGCAATGTATTCGTGCCGAAAAGAACGCGGCGCTAGAAATCAAACACAGAGACACACGTGAAGCTCAATACTTAGATGAGATAAAGTTACGTGAGCTGTTTGTAGAGAACATGAAGCTGGTTCATCAGGTCGCGCTTGAGCTTTCTAACCCTGAGTCACTCGATGCTTTGTATAAAGCATCGGTTGAGGCTGTGCGAGACAGGTTAGGGTTTGATCGTGCGATCTTCATGTTGCTTGATATGAAAAAGCGTTGTTTCAGCGGCACTTATGGCGCTGACGAAGCGGGTAAAACCAACAGTGAACACCACACTCAATACGATTTGCACCAACTTGAAGCGGAATACATTGAAGCGCTGTCTGATAACCATACTAATCTAGTCATCATCGATAATGCGCCCCTGTATACAGAAGGTAAGGTGGTCGGGCAGGGGTGGAATGGCATGCTTATCTTGCGTGAAGGCGACAAACCTGTCGGCTGGATCGCCATGGATAACTACATTCATCGCTCACCGATTACTAACTATCAAAAGCAGATGCTTGAGTCTTTTGGCTCTTTGCTTTCTCAAATCTATATTCGCAAGCGCCAAGAGCAGAACATACGTATGTTGCACTCGAGTATGGTTGAGCTGTCTCGATGCGATAGCGTCAGTGAAGTCTGTAAGTCCGCGGTTAGTTTTGCGATTCAACATCTAGGTATCGATCGACTGGCTGTTTTCCTAACAGACAAAAAGTGCAGTTACATGCAAGGTACTTGGGGCACTGACATCAAAGGCGATATTGTCGATGAGTCCTATTATCGCTCTGAGCTGGTGGAACGTGACATTGTAGCCGCAGCTCGTGCTTGCCCTAATCAAGTTGCCTTTGAAGAATCAGTTCCTATCTATCACGATTTCAATATTGTGGGAGTCGGTTGGACGGCAATGACCATGCTCACCACCAATACGGGTGAGCCGATTGCGTTTATCGCTGCTGATAACCTATTAACTCGCAGTCCTTTAACCTCACAGCTTCGTGAGGTAATACGTATCTTTGCTTCGAGCCTTGCTGAGGTGCTGCAAAGAACCATGGCTCAAGAAGAACTGAAAAAGCTCAATGAAACATTGGAGCAAGAAGTCAGTAAGCGTACCCAAGAGCTAGAGTTGGCGAATGAGCAATTGGATATCATTTCTAAGCTAGATCCTCTTACGCGCCTTGGAAACCGCCGTATGTTGTCGCAGGTTCTAGAAGACTTGAACGGTGACGATCAAGGTGCCTTTGCCTTACAGAACGAAATTACATTTGGCTTGATTCTTGTCGACCTCGACCACTTTGGTTTGTACAACAGTGTCTATGGTCATACTGAAGGGGATGCGGCTCTGAGGACGGTAGGTGAGATACTGAATGCCCATGTTCACAATGATAAAGAAACCTTCTGCCGGATTGGCGGAGAGGAGTTTATGTTGTTGATGATTGGCACGAATCACTCAGAGACAAAGCAACGTGCAGAGTCGATTAGAAAATGCATTGAAGAGGCAAAAATCCTCCATTGTGAAAGTAGTACCAGCCCATATTTAACGGCATCCGTTGGCTATGCCTCGATAACGTCTGACCAGCATCAGTTCGATTTTGATTTGTTGTATGGCAAGGCAGATAAAGCCTTGTATCAAGCCAAAGACTCGGGGCGAAATCGAATTGTTTCTGCCTTAAAACGTAAAAAAGTCACAGCCTCTCTTTCTTAAAATAAAGGCCGTTGATCTCAAGATGATCAACGGCCTTTGTGTTTTACTGTTCTTGATGAACAGCGTCGACTAAAGATTTTCTAGCGAACTATTATGCTTTTTACTCGCAACTCTCTTGGGCTTCTTCACCGTTTTGATTGCCAGCTCAGGGCTCCATGTTTGGGCTGGTGAACCGGCTTCACCATAAAGGCTTTGGTTTAGCTTGGTGAGTTCGGCTTCAACGGTTTGTAACGTCTCATCACTTAGATCTGTATTTTCATATTTCCATTGCTCAAATAAGGTTCTGGTCATCACGCCATCTTTCGTTCTTAGAGCTTCAATAAGCGCTTCTGCGGTATCTGATTGACGTTCAACAGTGTGTGTTGGTTTTGTCGTTACACCGCGGCGTGACCAGAAGTAGCATGCCAATGCTGAGCTGATTAGCCACAAAGCTGCAAATAGGGCGGTGAGATAAGGCCAGATCCCAGGGCTATCCACAGTAACAACCGTCGGGCTTACTTGTTGGGCGGGCGTAGCAGTTACTGGTGGAGTGCTTGACGTTGCGCGATCACTTGCTTTTACCGCTAACTCTAGCCCCTGCGCTTTGCTTGTTTGTTCTGATTGCAAATCGGTGTTAAACCAAGCTTGAGACACATCAGGAAGCGAGATGTTTCCTGCCTCTTTCGGAATCAAGACTTGCTTGTAAACAACGACAGAATCACCTGACTGAGTTGTGCCAAATTGCGGCTTCTCTTCATAAACACGTACCGAATTAGGGTAGGTGATATTCAGTTTTGGCAGCTGGTGTTGCGTTAAGTTGCTAGCCGTCATCGTGATGGTACGAGTTAACGAATCACCCGCTTCCATTTCAATGGTTTGGTTGTCGCCTTCTAAACCATTACTATTTCCCAGTTGATTGCCTTGGCTATCTGACCATTGTTGAATCAGTTTGAAGTTTGATGTTGGTAACCACTCACCTTGGTAGCCTTTTGGTACGTCCTTCACAGTTACATCTAAGATTTCAACGGGCGTGTCGAGCTGGAACAGACGCGTTGTACTGGAGTTGTTGGTTGAGTAAACAACGGCTCCATTCAGCTTCGGTCCATTCAGCTTAAACTGTCCGGCCTTTTGTGAAGAGATACGGAAAGACTGTTGAACTACCGTCACCTCTTGTCCATTGAGAACATCTTGAAATTGCTTCGATTCACCAATAGGTTCCACATCTAAGCCCGGCGAGCTCGGTGGCGCTATTTTAGGATCTTGCAGCCTTCTTGGGTCAGCTTTGATGATGAGTTTTACATCAAGCTCAGCCACTTCTTCTGGGTACAGCGAGTTCTTGCTGAGATTAAGCTGGAACTCTGCCATATCATGTTGAGTTGGAGCGGCTTTGTTAATTGCAACATTGATGGTGATAGGCTTGGTTTTTGCCCCTTCAATATCAAAACTCGGGATTTGCAACTTACCCAAACGCAGTGGAGCAAGGCTAATGTTCCATTCACTTGATACCGAACGGCTGCCATTGACGATTCGCATCGACGACCCAAAGTTTGGTGTGCCAACATAGAAATCCTGCTGGAGCGCTGTTAGATCTAGAGCATCAGAGGAGACCTTTTCATCGGTTGCAACTCTAAGAAGGAACACTTCATCTTTGGTGACACTGTTATGTGAAACGCTCGCCACGGCGTTTGCAGCCAATACTGAGAAGGACGAGAAAGCTCCCAACAACAATGTTAGGAGTACGGATAAAAATGGCTTGTTTAAAAATCGCATGGTTACCACTTTTTGTTCTGGTTGTTAGGAGCACTTTTTTGTCGTGCTTGTAAAATCATTTGCGCTTTAAGCAGTTGGCTCGGGTCACGGGCGCTTTCTACTTGCTCAAGTTTTCGCATGTCAGGGTCGCTCGACAGAGGTTGATCTGAGGTTTGTGCTACAGCTTGCTGACTACTTTGCTCACCATCTTCTTTTGAAGCTTGTTGTGCGCTAGCACTTTGAGGTGTAGCGCCTTCTTGGTCACTCTGTTTCGGCTGATCACTGTTACTTTGTTGCGTGGCTTGCTTGTCGTCTTGTTTAGACTTTTCAGAGTCAGAGTGATTTTCAGGTTGGCCTTGAGATGAGTTTTGGTCTTGGCTACCGCGTTGATCTTGGTTACTGCTTTGATCTTGCGACTTGCCACTGGAGCTTTGTTGTTGATCCTGAGAGCTTTGCGAAGAATCATTTTGCTGACCTTGCTGACCTT
>NZ_JBFRJZ010000107.1:5310-23242 GCF_041469125.1 Vibrio sp. 10N.286.51.E5
GACCTTGCTGACCTTGCTGATTTTGGTCATTCTGGTCTTTGGAGTCAGAATCGCCTTGCTGTTGCTGTTGCTGTTGCTGTTGCTTCTGAGCCTGTTCGACAATCTCTAGGTTCTTCTTCGCATAAGCATGTTCAGGGTTGCTTTCAAGAATACGTTGATACTCTTGGATCGCTTGGTCGTACTTACCTTGTTGGGCTTGAGCGTTAGCAAGGTTGTAGCGAGCATCTTCACTAGAAAGCTCTTGCAGCGTCTGCTCTGCGGCTTCGAAATCACCGGCTTTGTATTGAGCAATGCCTTTCCACTCTTGTTGGGTGAACTGTTCAGCAGCTTGTTGGAAGTCCTCGTCCTGATACAGCTGATAGCCTACTTGATCATTGGTTTTCCACGGGTTCGCAAACGCAGTATTTGGTTGGCTAAAAGAGATAACTCCAGCTAAGGCACACCAAATAACCCCTTTCCTGAATAATCCAAGTGCCGGAAGTAATAGCAAAGGCAGTAACCAGAAACCGTTGTTCACTCTGGTGTTGAGTGAGTTCTTGGTCTTGGTTACTTCCGATGTTGTTGCAACGCGGTCGAGGTAGCTCGCGATGTGTTCAACATCTGAGTTATCAAATTGAACTTCAGTGAACGTGCCACCATAGCTGCGTGTAAGCTCGCGCATGTTCTTCAAGTTGGTTCTTGCCACCACGGTTTGTCCTGAGTCGCTTTGCAGCATCGACCCCGTAGGTAACGAGATTGGCGCACCGTTTTCACTCCCTACAGCTAGAATCGACAATGTCCAATCGTTGCCAGAGAGTAGGGAGTCGATCTGCTTCTTCTCTTGGTCATCGATGTCATCAGCAATCAATACCAAATCACCTTGGTAGATCTTCGCGCGAGTCATCATATCAATCGCAAGCTTAACGGCTGATGCGGCATCACCACCTTGATAAGGCATGATATCTGGCGATAGGTTAGGCACTAGGTTTTTGATGGTGTTGATGTCTGACGTTAGCGGGCTAATGGTGTAAGCATCCCCAGCATACGCCACCATGCCTGTTAGCCCTTCTTTCCACAATGAAAGCAGATCCAGAGCCTTGTATCGCGCTTGAGTTAAGCGATTCGGCTTAATGTCGGTGGCATACATAGACATCGACATATCCATGATCACAACTCGTGCCTGCGTTTTTTCAAAGCTCGGCTGTTCGTTTTTCTCGAAGCTTGGTCCAGCTAATGCAATAACGCCGACCAGCCACCAAATTCCGAAGTAAGTACTGCGATTTTTCGATGGCTTACTCGATTCTGGTGCCAAGTATCGCGCGATGTGTGACGCGAGTAATCCTTGCTTAGATTGTGTCTTGCTCAGCCACCAAATAGCGGGCAGCACGACAAGCGCCAAGAACCAATATGGGTAGATAAAAGTAAAGTTAGACATTGTTTCTCCTAATGGCTAACAGCATAAATGCGAAGAACATTGCCGCCGACAGTGGCCATACAAACCACTCTTGTTGCGGTCGCCAGATCTTAGTGGCGTTCGTCACGGGCTCTAACTGGTTAATGGTGTCGTAAATCGTCGCTAACTCTTTGCTGTCACGCGCTCGGAAGTACTGACCGCCGGTGCGTTTGGCAATTTCTATTAGTGTACGTTCATCCAAGTCTTGAGCAGTATTGACTTTGCGCGTCATGAAGAACTCTTTGACCATCATCTCGCCTGCACCGACACCCACGGTGTAAATCGTCGCGTCGTATTTCTTTGCAATATCCGCCGCTTCTAATGGGTCTAATACCCCGGCGGTATTACTGCCGTCGCTGAGTAGAATCATTACACGTTGGGGCGCATCGCTATCGACAAAGGTTTTGGTGGCAAGACCAATACCATCACCAATCGCGGTTTGAGTACCAATCAGTTTTAACACCGCTTGATTGAGCTGTTGTGAAAGCGTATCTCTATCTAGCGTAAGCGGGGTCTGCAAGTAGGCGTGATCAGCAAATAGTACCAATCCGACTCGGTCACCTTTACGACGCTCAATAAAGTCACTCAACACGCGTTTCACCGCCGACAAGCGGTCGATGTATTCGCCATTGAACTGCATGTCTTCTTGGCTCATCGAGTAGGAGAGGTCGACAACCAACATTAAATCACGATGCTTCGGCTGAAACTCCACCGGTTCGCCATACCATACAGGGCGTGCGCTCGCCGTAACCAGCAGAAGCCAGATAATCACGGACAACGCCTTTGGTAAGCGACTGCTCGGTGTTTTGGTATTGCTGTCTTCTGGCAGAAATGGAAGCCTTAGGGCATTGCTCGATTCTGACTTTGGTGAGAACAAGTAAACGAGCAACGGTAGTGGCGCGATGAAGAACATCCACCACCAAACGAACTCGATGTTTAGCAAGTCCCCGCTTAGAAACATAGGGCTTAGAAAATCACTCATAACGACCTCGCTTTGGAGGAAGTGCTTTACGAAGCCAAGTTTCGCAGTCATTAACTAATTGTTGTTGAGCCTTTTTCTGTTCGTCGTTCATAAGGGCTACATCTTGATAGAGCGCTTGTTGCCACTGGGATTGTTTTGCTACAAATAACGGCTTCGCCAATTGCGCATCTAAGAACTTCAACCAATCATCACCAGACAAACCTGCAATTTTTTCACGAGGGAAATAGCTCAGTGCTGCTTGACGAACGATGTCTTGAGCTTTGCTCGGAGACAAGCCGTCTTGGGACTGACTATTACTAAAGTAAGACAGCGCTTCTTGTTTCGCCTGTTGATTGTTTTTTCTACGTTTTAGAATGAAAAACACCAAGGCAATCAGGAAAATGGCTGTGATAATGACTGCCCACCAACCCCACGCCAAAGGCCACCAAGTCGGGGCGTCTGGCGCAATCACCGGACTTAAATCTAAGGGCTGTTTCATGACTGAGCTCCTGATATCTGGCTCATGAGTGACTGCGCACTCGACAGCGAGCTATAAGGTATCGCGAGAGACAACCCCATCTGTTGCAGCTGCTGTTTCTTAAGCGAAAAAGCATGGTTAAGCTTTTGCTTTTCTTTATTAGAAGAGAAATTAAACCATTGAGTTTTGCTACCATCGGTGACCTGTTTAGAACCTTTATAGGCGGTTTCACCCTGCTCTAGCGGATCGTAGAAATGCACCAGACGTACTCTGTTGTGCCTCCGAATTTGACTGATAAGTGAGTAGTCACTTTCTTGGTAGCGCACAAAATCACTGAGCATAATAATATCGCTTCCTTTAGGGCAAAGCTGGTGCAGAGATTTCAGCCCATGCTCTAAGGTTGTGTCATTATGATTGTGGTGATGAGTCAGCGCTGCATTATTGATTTCTATGACTTTTTGCAAAATACGCAGTGGAGCATGGTTGCTTGCACTTGGCTTAATCTCAATGACCTCTTTGCCAGTATCGATCACCGCGCCAATTCGATCTTTTTGAGCCACAGTAAGCCAGCACAGTTGGCTAGCAAAGTGTGCAAGTTGAACCGATTTCAGCAACAAGGTTGAGCCGAAAATCATACTGCTTGATAGATCCAAGAATAAAATGACAGGCTGTTCTCGTTCTTCAGAGAAAAGTTTGGTATGCGCTTTGCCCGTTCTGGCTGTTACACGCCAATCAATGCTGCGAATGTCATCTCCCGCTTGATATTGACGAACTTCAGAGAAATTCATCCCGCGACCTTTACGGTTGCTCTCGTGTTGGCCGTTAAGCTGTGACCAAAGGCTCTTGGCGGGAGGCAACCAGCGAACAGACTGCGCTTTGTATTGCAGCAGTTCATCCAGATTTAACGTGACGCCGTCACTATGGTTGGGTAGTTGATTATTCATGCGCGTATCCCTATGCGCTGCCAACCAATGAAATAAGGTGTGCGATCACTTGGTTTGCGGTGACACCTTCAGCTTGTGCGTGGTAACTGCGCAGTAGACGGTGGCGTAACACAGGGAATGCCATCGCTTGAACGTCTTGTGGCGTGACGTAATCTCGTCCTGCAAGCCAAGCGTGAGCGCGGGCACAACGGTCTAACGCAATGGTTGCACGCGGGCTGACACCCATGTCTAACCATTGATCAAGTTGGTCACTGTATTGCTTAGGTTGGCGAGTCGCCATAACCAGTCTGATGATGTACTGCTCAATGGTGTCTGCCATGTGAGTGTTGAGCACTTCTTGGCGCGCTTCAAAGATCGTTTGCTGAGATATCTGTTGTGGCTGAGCTGATTCGTTACCTTGAGCCTCACCACGGTTGAGTCGTAAGATCTCAAGCTCGCTTTCCATATCTGGGTATTCAACCTCTAGGTGAAGCAAGAATCGGTCTAACTGAGCTTCCGGTAGCGGGTAAGTCCCTTCTTGTTCAATTGGGTTCTGTGTTGCCATTACCAAGAACAACTCAGGCAGCGCATAGGTTTTTCGACCGGCAGTTACTTGTTTCTCTGCCATTGCTTCCAGCATTGCCGCTTGAACTTTCGCCGGAGCTCGGTTGATCTCATCCGCTAGAATCAGCGAGTTGAAAATCGGGCCTGATTGGAAAGTGAACTCCCCAGTCTCAGGACGGAAGATGTCGGTACCCGTCAAATCAGCAGGTAACAGATCGGGAGTGAATTGAATGCGGTGGAAGTGACCCTCAACACAATCAGCCAATGATTTTACTGCGCGAGTTTTTGCTAAGCCGGGAGGTCCTTCAACGAGGATATGACCATCCGCTAAAAGGGCGATCATCAGTTGCTTAACGAGCTCTTTTTGACCAATGATTTGAGACTCTAGATAGTTTTGAAGGACTTCGAAATTTGTTTTGTGCATTTTGGACTCTCTGGGTATCCATTTGATTTTTATTTTGAGTATTGGTCACTGATTTCGAGGAAAAAGTTCCAGTACATTTGCGTAATTTATTTTTTCAAAATTGGAAATATTTACAAGTGGTTAGCTAAAAAAATCGTTAGGTTGTGATTATTACTATATCAATTGGTTTTTATATACAAAAGCTCGGCGGTGGGGAGTGGTTTGAGTTCGGTTGGGTCTCAGGGGGTGAGAACTAAAATTGACTCTCGACAATGCGGTATTTGCTTAGTTAATTCATGCTCAAGGTGAATATTTCTAATTGTTACATCATATTTGCAGTTTTTTGAGAAGAAAGTCTCTAGTTTTATTGGTTGTGGCCGATACATCACTCAGATTGTGCATTGCTTGTTGGAGTGCACTAAAAAAGTCCTGTTCAGGGTATACTAATAACGAGCGATTCTTTTTAAAGGTCCAAATATGTTTAAAACTAACTCTCTGAGTATCAAGCAAAAAGTTGTACTTGGAATTACCTTTGCGGTTCTTGCATCGACAGTGATTGTCGGCGCAATGGCACAACAACAAGCAAGAGATGTATTAAGTCATCGATTGATCGATATTGAACTTCCAGGAATGCTAGAGCGAATCAATGGTGAAATTGACCGAGAAGTCTCTCAGCTATTACTAGCGGCGGAGCAAATTGCTTCAAATGAATTTATTTCTGATGCTATCGAATCGACCGATCGCGATCCCGCACTAGAAAATAAACTGGTGAAACAGCTGAACAATGTTCGTAACCAGTATCAGTTGAACGATGCCTCAGTGGCGAACCGTCAAACTGCTTACTACTGGAACCAAAATGGCTTCCTACGTCAGTTAAACCAACAGCAAGATGGTTGGTTCTTTGGCTTTACGCAATCTGGACAGCCGACCATGGTGAGCATGTTCCAAGAAGCCAATGGCGAAGTGAAGATGTTTGCTAACTACCAACAGCCTTCTGGTTTGGCTATGTCTGGTCTATCAAAGTCGATGGATGACATGGTTAACCTGCTGAACGGTTTCAAGATTGAAAATACCGGTTTTGTCTTCTTAACCGATAGCCAAGGTGATGTTCAAATTCATCGCGAGCGTTCTCGCAGTGACTCTTCACTTCAACAACTTTACGGTCCTCAAGCAAGCCAACTACTGAACAAGTCGGGTTTTAACCTGATTACCACTGAAAGCCAAGGCCAAGAGCTGTTCGTGGCGAGCTTGTATGTGTCTTCAATGGACTGGTTTGTTATTGGTGTCGTTCCGACTGGTGAAGTGTTTGCAGAGTTAGATGCGACAGCGCAGAAGATGCTGATCATGACTGCGGTTGTGGCATTAGTGTTTATCCTAATGGGCGTAGTTCTGGCGAACAGCATTACTCAACCGATCAAGCTTTTGGCTAAGCGTTTCGGCGACTTAGGTGAAGGCGACGGTGACCTGGCACAGCGTATCGAAGTGAAAGGCAACGATGAAATTGCACAGCTTTCAAAAGGCTTCAACGGATTCATTGAAAAGATTCACGAGTCGATGAAAGAGGTGTGTTCGACAAGCCAAGCGCTTCAAGTGGCTGCAGAGAGTGTTTCGAATAAAGCTCACATCACCCACGACAACAGCCAAGAACAGCGCGACCAAACCCTTCAAGTCGTAGCTGCCATTAACCAAATGGGTATGACCATCAGTGAGATTGCATCGAACGCGGCAACCGCAGCAGAAACGGCAACTCAAGCTTCAGGCAATACGGAAGTAGGTCGCTCTGTGGTGAACAAAGCAAAAGACGCGATCAGTCGTTTGGCTCAAGATATCGAAAGCACGGGTCAGGTAGTAGAACAACTGGCTTCTACAACTCAAGACATCGGTTCGATTCTGGGTGTTATCCGTGATATTTCAGAGCAAACTAACTTACTCGCATTAAACGCGGCGATCGAAGCTGCACGTGCCGGTGAGCAAGGACGTGGTTTTGCTGTCGTAGCAGATGAAGTACGTAACCTAGCAAGCCGTACTGCAGATTCAACGGAAGAGATTCAAAAGATGATCAACCAACTGCAAAGCGATGCGAAAGATGCAGTAACGGCGATGAGTACGGGTAAGGTGATTACCCTTGAAGGTGTATCGGCGTCGGATGAAGCGGTAGACGTGCTGAGTGGTATTTCAGACCGTATCGTTGATATCACAGACCGTAACACTCAAGTGGCAACGGCAACGGAAGAGCAATCAACCGTAGTTCACACCATTAACCAGAACATTGAAGAGATTAACGCAATCAACGAAGTAACAACGGGCACTGCTGAGCAGCTTGCTGAGGCGAGCCAAGAGCTTCGAGACCTTTCTTCTCGTCTAGATAAGATGGTTGGTTCGTTTAAGCTTTAACTCGTATAAGCCTTCATTTGGCTTAGGTTGAAGGTCTATACGAAAAGTCGGGTTCATTTCATATGGATCCGGCTTTTTTATGTCTGATACTTTTAGGCTTACAAGCTCAGTAAACTGACGTTCGCTTGATCTGGTTTCGGGCTTTGCACTCAATCACCCTAGCATCATAGGGCGTAAATGAGTAAAATCTCGTTAGGTTTAATATTTAGGTAAGTATCATGAGCGATTTTGAAAAAGAACTAGAGCAGATGACTCAAGAGATGGGCGATGAGCCTGAGGTGAAACTGCCATCACTTGAAGAGCAAAAAGCAATTGTTGCTGAGTTCAAGCGACTAGAAGCGGAAGGCAAGCTGACTCCTGAAGTGTTAGAGAAGCATTTTGGCCAGTTCAACAAACAGAATGATACGCCAATTCACTAAGTTGGTTTAGACAGGTTTCATGTCTAAAAGAAGTGATATTAGCGGTTGGGTTCATAGCCTAACTAACAGATAAAGGTCTAGCGCTTGCTAGACCTTTTTTATTGCCGCTAGCGAAAGACCGAGTGGCTGACTCATGAACTATTCAATGTAAGTGAAACTCGTATCCAACACATAAAAATATCCAGCACATAAAAAATCCCCCTTACTGAGTAAGAGGGATTCGATATGGACAAGTTATATTCTAAAAGGCTAAGCGATTAGTCTGTGCCGTATTCTTTGTACAAACGACGACATGCGCGGCCATCGCTGTGGAACAGGTGACAACGGTGCGCTGGAATACCAATCGCCAACTTGTCACCTGATTCGATTTTCAACGTGTCAGGCTGGCGATAGATAACATCAGCATCGGCACTTTCAAGGTTTAGGTAAACCTGAGTTTCGTTACCTAGCTTCTCTACCATCATCACGTCAGCTTCAATCGTCGCGTCACCTGATTCAGCAGACATCAAGTGTTCAGGGCGAATACCCAGAGACATACGATCGCCAGCATTGACAGTCGTACCATCAACAGGGATCCAGAAAGTCATACCGTTAGAAAGTTGAACTTGTACGCGTTCTGCTTCAGCTTGTTCAATGTGTACCGACATGAAGTTCATCTTCGGTGAACCAATAAAGCCAGCAACGAAACGGTTTTGAGGGTAGTGGTAAAGGTCAAGCGGCTTACCGACTTGAGATACATAACCACCATCAAGAACAACGATCTTATCCGCCATTGTCATCGCTTCCACTTGGTCGTGGGTAACGTAGATCATGGTACAACCCAGTTGACGCTGTAGCTTGGTGATTTGCGAACGCATTTGAACACGTAGCGCGGCATCTAGGTTTGATAAAGGCTCATCAAGTAGGAATACGTTTGGTTGAGAAACCAGAGTACGACCAATCGCAACACGTTGACGTTGACCACCAGACAATGCTTTAGGTTGACGCTCAAGAAGGTGACCAAGCTGAAGAATTTCTGCCGCATGTTCAACACGCTTGTCGATTTCAGCTTTATTTGCGTTTGCTAGCTTAAGACCGAAAGACATGTTGTCGTATAGGTTAAGGTGAGGGTAAAGCGCGTACGATTGGAATACCATACCTACGCCACGCTTTGACGGTTCAACGTCATTCATGCGTTGGTCGCCAATGTACAAATCACCAGACGTAATGTCTTCTAGACCTGCGATACAACGTAATAGCGTCGATTTACCACAACCTGATGGTCCAACGAATACTACGAATTCACCTTCGTTGATGTCTAAGGTTACGTCCTTAGAAATCTGTACATCACCATATGATTTATAAACGTTTTTTAACGTGACACTCGCCATCTAGCTTGTCCTCGATCGATCAAATTTTAAGTTTTACTGCTTATCATTATAAGAAATTTTTGGGTCAGCAGTAACTGTAGGAATTGGTAAGTATTGAGTGAGTAAGAAAAAAGTGGGTGAGACTTGGCTTCTTTAACCAAGCCCACCCGTCATAGCCAAACTGATGCCCATTTCCCCCACATCCAGCTAAACCTCCCCCGTGATTCAATCACAGATTTAGCTCGATGCTAATATAAGACACCAGCGGGCAGTGAAGCCAACTAAATGAATAATGCGTCAACGCATAACACTTGCCGGTAAAGGGTTCTTACTATCCACTCTTGGATGAATGCAGTTTCGGTGAAATGGCGTAAGGGTACATCCTCCCAATGGGAAATTAACTAGGGGGAGTAGGAGGGGAGGAGTAGATATACGGGGTTATTAATAATTGGCGATCCAGTTCAAATAAATCCACCACGTAACGGTGATGTTGATCACGATGAGTATACGTTTTGTGATTGCAGTCTCTAATCTGACCGGATGGCGATCACGAATTTAAGCCATAATAGCTAGGGCGTAGTGGCTAGGATGATGAGCTAGGGTCTGTTTTCTCAGATCATAACCTCCGAAAACTGGCTCATCTTGGTAGATGTGCCCTACGTATAAATATAAAAAGGATATTCACATGAAAAACGCTCTAAGCGCTGTAGCTCTAGGTACAATAGTTGCTCTGGGTTCTTTTGGTGCAAATGCTGCTATCGAAGAAGGACAACTAACAATCTGGGTAGGTGGTGACAAAGCTTATGAAGGCATGGCTGAAGTAGGTAAACGCTTCGAAGAAGATACTGGTGTTAAAGTAACCGTCGCTTTCCCTGACAAGCTAGAAGAAAAATTCCCTCAAGTAGCAGCAGCTGGCGATGGCCCAGACATGATCTTCTACGCACATGACCGTTTTGGCGGCTATGCAGAAGCGGGACTTCTTGTTGATATCAAACCTTCTAAAGAGACTAAAGAAGGTATCGTAGACTTCGCATGGGACGCTGTTTCATACGAAGGTAAAACAATCGCATACCCTGTTGCTGTTGAGTCAGTTTCCCTAATTTACAACAAAGCACTTGTTCCTAACCCACCTAAGTCTTGGGAAGAAATCCCAGCACTTAACGCTGAACTTCAGAAAGACGGCAAGAAAGCGATCATGTGGCCTTTACGTGGCGGCGCTTACTTCACATGGCCTTTACTTGCAGCTGACGGCGGTTACGCATTCAAACAGACTGCAGAAGGTTACGACATTAAAGATGCGGGCGTAGCGACTGACGGTGTTCAGAAGTCTCTAGGTTTCATCGAGAAGATGGTACAAGACAAAGTTATCTCTGCAGACATGGATTACTCAGTAGCTGAGTCTGAATTCGTTGCAGGTAACGTTGCAATGACAATCAACGGCCCTTGGGGTTGGGAAAACATCAAGAAAGCTGGCGTAGATTACGGCGTAACAACTTTACCTAAGTTCAACGGTAAAGCGTCTAAACCTTTCGTTGGTGTATGGGCGGGTGGTATCAGCACTGCGTCTCCAAACCGCGATCTAGCTGTTGAGTTCATGGAAAACTACCTACTAACAGATGAAGGTATGAAGAGCCTGAACGACGACAAGCCACTAGGCGCTGTTGCTCTTAACTCTTTCCAACGTCAACTAGACAGCGATACTCGTATTGCAGCAACAATGGACAACGCGATGAACGGTGAAATCATGCCTAACATCCCTCAGTTCACAACATTCTGGTACAGCATGGAAGAAGCGATCGGCAACGTAGTTGACGGCCGTCAATCAGTAGACCAAGCACTAAAAGCTGCTGAAGGTCGTATGGTTAAGTAACACCCAGGCACTACCTTTTAAGGAGAGGGTAACCTCTCCTTACTTTTCTATTTTTTATCTATATCGCTAGCAGGTTCCTCTATGCAGTCAGTTCAAGGTACAGATGCTATCCCAGCACCATCAAGCCTTCCAGGCAGTAAAAGCGTCTTCATTAAATGGGGGTTGCTTGGTAGCGTTGGCTTAATAAACGGCTACGCTACAATTCTAATGTATTCTCGCGGTGAGCTCGCTTTTGCGCTGCTTACAGTGATCTTAACGGCTTTGGCACTTTACATTTTTGGTAGTAAAAAAACTTACGCCCACCGTTATATTTACCCAGGTATTGCCGGAATGATCTTGTTCATTCTTTTCCCATTGGCATACACCGTAGGGCTTGCGTTTACTAACTACAGCGCGAAAAACCAACTTTCTCTAGAGCGTACTCAAACCGTTCTTTTAGACCGTTCTTTCCAAAGCGGTGAGAGCTACCCATTTACTTTGTACAAGACAGATGACGGTCACCAGATCGTTGTAAAAGATGGCGATCAACTGTTAGCGACTGACGTATTTTCTCTAGACAATATGACAGAAACAGAGATGGACCTATCTGTTATTGAGTCTGCGCAAGGTGAAAAAGAGAAGATCAAAGCGATCATTCAAAACCGAGCAGCAATCAGTGGTGTTGATTTCAATCTACCTGACGGTGGTGACATCCGCATGAGTGGCTTACGTAAGTTTGCTTCTGTTGCTCCGCTTTACACGCTACAAGACGATGAAGAAACGTTAATCAACAATGAAACGGGTGAAGTTCTCAAGCCAAATATGGATGTGGGTTTCTACCAGCCTGTTGATGCAAATGGTGAGTTTACGGGTAATACCATCTCTCCAGGTTTCGTGGTTAGCATTGGTACGCATAACTTTGAGCGTGTATGGAAAGATGACGGCATTAAAGAACCGTTTATCAGCATCTTTATTTGGACGGTTATCTTCTCGGTATGTACCGTAGCGTTCACGCTAGTTATCGGCCTTGTATTGGCTAACATCGTGCAATGGGAAGAGTTGAAAGGTCGTTCTATTTATCGTGTTCTACTGATTCTGCCTTACGCCGTACCCGCGTTTATCTCGATTCTTATCTTTAAGGGTCTATTCAACCAAAGCTTTGGTGAGATCAACATGGTGCTCGAGAATATCTTCGGCTTAAGCCCGAACTGGTTCTCAGACCCTATCTTAGCGAAAACCATGGTGTTGATGGTTAACACATGGCTAGGTTTCCCTTACATGATGATTCTATGTATGGGTCTGCTTAAAGCGATTCCTGATGATTTATACGAAGCGTCAGCAATCGATGGTGCGAACTTCCTTGATAACTTCAAGCGCATTACGTTCCCATTGATGATTAAACCGCTTACACCGCTATTGATTGCAGCGTTTGCCTTTAACTTCAACAACTTCGTAATGATTCAACTATTGACGAACGGTGGCCCGAACATGATTGGTACTTCTGAGCCAGCGGGTTACACAGACTTGCTTGTAAGCTACACGTACCGAATTGCATTCGAAGGCGGCGGCGGTCAAGACTTCGGTCTAGCAAGTGCTATCGCAACGCTTATCTTCCTATTGGTTGGTGCACTAGCGTTACTAAACCTTCGTTTCACTAAACTGTCTCAAGATTAAGGAGCACGACAATGGCTATGGTACAAGGTAAAGGCCTTAAATACCGAGTGTGGGCAACGCATGCAGTGTTGTGGTGCTTCTTGGCAATGATTATCTTCCCACTACTGATGATCATCGCGATCTCGTTCCGTGAAGGTAACTTCGCAACCGGTAGTTTGATTCCAGATAACCCATCATTGGAACACTGGAAGTTAGCATTGGGTATGTCAGTAACGAACGCAGATGGCTCGGTAACGTCACCTCCGTTCCCTGTGCTAACTTGGTTATGGAACTCAGTGAAGGTTGCAGGTATCACATCGATTCTGATTGTGACACTGTCTACGACATCGGCTTACGCGTTTGCTCGTATGCGCTTTAAAGGTAAGAACACAATCCTGAAAGCGATGATGATTTTCCAAATGTTCCCAGCAGTATTGGCTCTAGTAGCAATCTACGCGCTGTTTGACAAACTTGGTCAATACATTCCGTTCTTAGGCTTGAACACACACGGTGGTCTAATCTTCTCTTACCTAGGTGGTATTGCACTGCACGTATGGACGATTAAGGGTTACTTTGAGACGATTGATAACTCTCTGGAAGAGGCAGCAGCCCTTGATGGTGCAACGCCTTGGCAAGCATTCAGACTGGTTCTACTACCGCTGTCTGTGCCAATCCTAGCGGTTGTGTTTATCCTATCTTTCATCGCGACAGTGGGTGAGGTGCCAGTAGCGTCTATCCTACTTACAGATGTGAACTCTTACACGCTAGCAGTAGGTATGCAGCAGTACCTATACCCTCAGAACTACCTATGGGGTGACTTTGCGGCAGCGGCTGTACTATCAGCACTTCCGATTACTATCGTGTTCTTACTTGCTCAACGTTGGTTAGTTGGCGGTTTGACGGCAGGTGGTGTAAAAGGATAAGCTGTACTCTATAAGAAAGAAAAAGAGCGACCGTTAGGTCGCTCTATATTGGCATTTTTATTACATCATTTGGTTTGGCCGCCGATCAGTAATAAAAATAACCCTCAGGTTACGCATAGCTGGCTACTAATCAGGTTCCTTACGCTATTAATGATTAGTGGTTTTTGTAACTCTAACCCAGGTATTTACTTGGGTTTTTTTATGCCTGCTACTTTTTGTTTTTTGTGTCAGCGTTACTCGTTAACTATCGCGCTCATATCTACTTTAAAACCCAAAGTTTCGAGTTACTTCTCTCCTAAATACCGACCACTTCATTTTGGTTACTTGTAGAAATGAACTAGTCTCACAAATCAGACACTCAGTATAAGTGGCTGTTGTACTATTGATATGTTGTGAATATTCCAATGCGTGATACTTCAATGATTTGTATGCAACAAAACCTGAAATTGCACTGAAAATGTATGGGTAAGCGAGAGGTAGTTACAGAATATTCAAGTGACATTCATGAGGGTTATGGAGGTAGGTTTATTTATGCTTCTGGTTTTTGGTGGGACTTAGAAGTTAGAACTCTTTACTAGAAGGAGCACAACCTAAGTGTTGCAATAGCACATAGATGCTTTCTTGATCGAGTGCCACGCGACGAAATAGATCGGCAAATGTCGGATCTCCACCGAAACACGTTTGGATATAGTGGTTGATTTCATTGCTGTCGTAGCCTTCGACGTACAAAGTTCTAACCCATTGGTACTCAACAGCCTTTAAATTGTTCAGTGTAGACTCGCTAAGAGTGGGGCGTATGACGCTCAAGAGTGGCTCCAAGAAATTCAAATGCATCTATTATGATTGGCGGTATTTAATCAGAGCAAAATGACGACTTTATTACAGTCAAAATAAATCAGTGAACAAGTGCCGATTCATTTCAACCTTTGGCTGGGTATCACGCTCTTATCGTCTGTATTGGGTGTGCAGCGGATTTGGCTGTGTAGAGCACGAAGGTATCAAATAGATCAATGCCAAGCAGGCGCTTGGCATTGTAATAAGGTTTTGTAGGGGGAGGGCAGCTGGTGGACCTTACTTAAGGTACTTCACGTGAGCTTCCATCTCTTCACCAATCTGTTTTCGCATGTTCATTAGGCGAATAGCCGAATCTCGTAATTCGATGTCTTCTGGCGTCTCTGGTATCCACTCTGGCACTTTAGTCGGATTACCATTCTCATCGACAGCGACCATAATAACGATACAGTGAGTTGTTAGGCGGTTATTGAGCTCTTTAGGGTCGCTTGCTTGCACGTCGATAGCGATATGCATTGAAGATGAACCTGTGTAAATGACCTTTGCACTTACTTCCACAAGGTTGCCTACATGAATTGGGGCAACGAATCGAATTCCGCCTGCATAGGCTGTTATACAGTATTTACCGCTCCAACCTGCGGAACAAGCGTAGGCTGCTAAATCGATCCACTTCATTGCTGCACCACCATGAACTTTACCACCAAAGTTCACATCCCCGGGTTCAGCTAAAAAACGCAGAGTAGCGTCTCGTTTACCATCTTGTCGGCTATTGCTACTGCTCATCTATCTTCCTTCATTATTATTTTGCTGCGTAACATGCTTGTTACTTGCTAGTAACAATATACTTAAGATGGCATAAGTTAAAGCGGATAATCTCATGGTTAAGACTATTTTTTTCAAACAGATGATCAGTTGATGAATATTGGTGCTTAAAGGCGTATCAGGCGAATGGCAAACATGGATGAAGTGATATCAAGCAAGAGAATAGAAATACTGATTAAGTCACTAGATAGGTCGATTGCAAAAAAAACACCTAGCGTAATGCTAGGTGTTTCTAAGCCGTGTGGTACTCATGTCGGTACTTTTTTGTGTTAGCCAACTAACCGCTGTTGATTTGGTTTAGTTAAAGTGACTGTATCTCAGATACCACTAAAGTGGTAGTGATTATTGTTTTCTTATAAGCTCACTTTTACTGTTTTAAAAAGTATAGATCCTTCGCGTAGATATTTCCTTTCGGATTATTGTTTGGGAAGCCTTTTAGTGTATTTCGCACTAATCGTGTGTGATTGTAATGATATAAAGGTATAAATGCTGAAGAATAGTTGATTAACGACTCATCGTGCTGATATAAAGTAAAGCGTTTAGACTAATCTTCCGTTTTACTCGCTTGCTGTAAGAGCTCATCATAGTATGGATTACAGTAGCTACTCTCATTTGCTGTGTGAAACGTGAGTTTGAATTTTTACCCTAATGTGAGCGTTGGGTAATGCGTTTAGCTTTGTTGAGGGAGAGGAGCCTCAAGCCTTGGTTTTCTTCTGATTTGAGCAAGGATGACACCTGAAATCACCATCACACCACCAATGATGTGGAACTGGTTAATCTCTTCGCCAAGCCATGTCGCGGCTAATACGATCGCTACAACCGGAAGCAAGTTCATGAACATCGCGCTTGAGTCAGCACCAATGGTGTCAATCGCTTTCACCCACATCCAAGGCGCTAAAATTGAAGCGGCAACCGCGGCGTAAGCTATCAATGGGAGCGCTTGTTGTGGTGGTAAAAGCTGTTCGCTGGTAAGCCAAAGTGGCGTAAGCATCGCGACAGCAAACAGACCCTGAATGTATATCACCACCCAGCTACTGATTGGCATTTTCCAGCGTTTCAGTAGTACACAGTAAGAAGCATAAACAAAGGCTGCAATTAGCATATAGCCATCGCCTTGAGTCAATTCTTGATGCATGAAGAATAACGGATCGCCTTTGCCTAACATCAGGGCTAAGCCTGATAGTGACAACACACCGCCAACAATACTCAAACTAGAAATCGACTTGTGCAGCAAAGGGACGCTTAAAAATACACTGACCAATGGAACCAAAGAAGTGATTAATGCCATGTTAGAGGCGGTTGTGGTTAAGCCTGCGTAGTAACCTAGAGATTGGTTCAACACCATGCCCAAAAAGCCGAGGAACGCTAATTTCGATAGGTTTGGCTTAATGACAGCCCACTGCTTCATCACCGGGCGAATACAGAAAGGCGTGAGAATTAACATCGCAAAAAACCAGCGGTAAAAACTCATCGCGCTAGGTTCTATGGTGTTTGCAGCAAGCTTGTTGACGATTGCATTGGCGCCCCAGATACAGACTGTAAAAAATGGTAATAGGTAATGCATGTGAATTCCGTGGCGAATGAGTTGATGCGGCTAGTTTGACAGGTCGTTATACTTACAAGTATCTTTATAAAGACATCAAGCGCGATAGGAAGACAAGTTTGAAAAAACACTCCAGAAACCTTCATCCATCCTTATTAATTGATAAGGCACCATCCAACGTATTTATGAATTTTGAAGCGTTTCTTTCGAACACTGAAACCCGAGTTCATAGCCACTCATGGGGACAGGTTCAATTGATCAGTGGTGGTATATTAGAGATGGAAGCGGAAAGCACTCGATTTCTAGCGCCACCACATCTAGCGATTTGGGTACCGGCCGGGGTGATGCATTGCAGTTATAACCGTAAGCCTTTGGACTACTGTTCACTAAATATCGCCCCAGAACTCACGCAACACCTGCCAGATAAAACCAGCCTTATAAAGATCACGCCGATTGTGTCTTCTATTATCGATGATTTTCGCGATCGTGGGATCAATGTTGCGGAAACCGAGCAAGACCAAAGGCTCGTTCAGGTACTGCTTGACCAACTTGCGCAGCGTGAGGTTGAACACCACTTCTTGCCTTCAACCGATAATAAGTATCTAGCGCCTATATTGGCTTCTGTTGAAGAGAACCCAACCGATGAAGTGACGCTGAAAGATTGGGCTGAACGTGTCCACACCACGGAAAGAACCCTTTCTCGCCACTGCCAGACCGAGCTCGGAATGAGCTTTACCGAGTGGCGACTGCGAGTGCGCTACCTATACTCAATGGACTTGTTGAGAAACGGCCAATCGGTTAAAGAGGTCGCTCTTACATTGGGTTATAACCAAGCAAGCCCATTTATCACCATGTTCAAACGTTACGCGAACCAAACGCCAGAGCAGTATAAGAACCGTTTGTTGTAGCTCGGTCTTGTTGCCAAAAGAACGGATGTTTGCGCTAGTTAGTGCGTAGATAGACCACAAGTGAATAGATAGACCATAAGTGAATACGTGCAGTATGAGTTTATGGAATCGCCCCTAACAGCCCATATATTTCGCTCTGTTGTTCGGTGACATCCTCATAGTGTTGGTTCAATAGAGCACTGTTGCTGCCCACTTTGAACAGTATGTACGTTTCTCCGTCGACCTCGAACCAATTGAAGGTTCCATGCTGGTTATACGTGGTCATTGTTTTGTTTATCTTCATGAGATATACATTAGCAGCGCAAGACATGCAGACGTATATAAGCCAAAGAAAGAAAAGAAAAACCACGAGCGTAATACTAATGCCGTTCACTTAAGAGTGAACGGCATTTTTGTTCTTAGCATACCGTTGTGGTCTGGGGTTAACTCGGCTCTGTCGCAAATCTAGCTAGAGGTGTGACAGGCCCATCCTACAGATACATTTATACTGCGAGCGCGTAGAATCGCTCAAAGGCCGTC
>NZ_JBFRJZ010000108.1:0-474 GCF_041469125.1 Vibrio sp. 10N.286.51.E5
GCCCACATCGGCGGTTAACTGAGGCGCATCGTTGGTGCCTGTCACGGTAATGGTTAAGGTATTGGTTTGGTTGACCGTGCCGTCGCTCGCGGTGTAGGTGAACACCACTTCCGCGGTCGCTTCTGTTGCCAACGCTTGAGAATCACTGCCGTCCGCCACAAAGCTGTAACTACCGTCAGCACGAATGGTCAATGTGCCGTAATCATTGCTGATCACCGTGTCGCCACTCTCTGCCACGGCGGTCGCGGTGCCCGTGGTACCGTTCAAAATACCCGTGACGTTCAATGAGTCACCATCGACATCGGAGTCATTGGCCAAAACGCCTTGTTCTGCACTGACCGTTAAGGTCGCGTCTTCATTCACCGCGCCCACATCGGCGGTTAACTGAGGCGCATCGTTGGTGCCTGTCACGGTAATGGTTAAGGTATTGGTTTGGTTGACCGTGCCGTCGCTCGCGGTGTAGGTGAACACCAC
>NZ_JBFRJZ010000108.1:916-2706 GCF_041469125.1 Vibrio sp. 10N.286.51.E5
GTACCGTTCAAAATACCCGTGACGTTCAATGAGTCGCCATCGACATCGCTGTCATTGGCCAACACGCCGTCTTCTGCACTGACCGTTAAGGTCGCGTCTTCATTCACCTCGCCCACATCGGCGGTTAACTGAGGCGCATCGTTGGTGCCTGTCACGGTAATGGTTAAGGTATTGGTTTGGTTGACCGTGCCATCGCTTGCGGTGTAGCTGAACACCACGTCCGCGGTCGCTCCTGTGGCCAACGCTTGAGAATCGCTGCCGTCCGCCACAAAGCTATAGCTGCCATCGGCACGAATGGTCAATGTGCCGTAATCATTGCTGATCAACGTATCGCCACTCTCTGCCACTGCGGTCGCGGTGCCCGTGGTACCGTTCAAAATACCCGTGACGTTCAATGAGTCGCCATCGACATCGGAGTCATTGGATAGTAAACCGTTACCAGCACCAACGGTTAAAGTTGCGTCTTCACCAACCTCGCCGGTATCGACATTGAGTTCGGGCGCGTCGTTTACAGGTGTGATATTTAATGTCACTGTCGCTTGGTCTTCGCCACCATTTCCATCAGTGACTGTATATTGGAATGTTGCCTCACCGTTGTAGTCTTGATCTGGTGTGAATGTGATCGTTTCGTTTACATAGTCAACCGATAATGTGCCATTGACCTCAGACGTTATTGAACCAACAACAATTGAAAGAACATCACCATCGATATCAGTATCATTCGCTAACAACTCTGCGAATGGGATCGTAATAGGCTCATCTTCACGCGTAACGAGCTCAGGTTGGTTGATCCCCGTTACAATAACGTTGTCAATCAAAGCCCCAAGACTATCTGAAGCACCATCTCCTGCAAATGCTAACTCCGTACTATCAGCTTGCACCTCCAGCTCGGCGGTAACACGGTACCAACCATTAGCATCTGGTAGGCTTATTTGAATATCAAGTCCATTAGCACCGGAAAGGGTCCCATCCGCATGTACCGTGACCGAGGTGTCACCGATTTTAAAGACCATATCAGAAGACGAGTTACCATCTTGGCGAGGGTTATAGTCAAATTCAACCCGAATACTATCTTGACCTGAAGTGTCTATAATCGTTGAAATTTCAGTGTTTTTGTGAGCGTCGAGTTCAGCAAGATAGTCACCATGAGTTGCATCAGCAATTAGACCATCACGCTGAACCTCTAGCCCGTTGGTCGCATTCCAGTCGCCAAGATCATCACCAGTCACAACTGTCCATCTGCCAGTGTTTATCATTTGTTCAAATGACTCGGAGAAAAGTAACGTCTCGCTACTTTCGTTGTAACTATCATCAGTTGCTTTTGGTCCATCATTTGTGCCAGTGACCGTAATAGTTAAGGTCGCAGTATCCATCCCCCCCTTACCATCACTTATCGTATAAGTGAACGTTTCAGACACCTGCTCACCAGCTTTTAAGCTATCCGCATTATCAGCAACGTAGTTGTAACTACCGTCTTCGTTAACAATCAGAGTGCCAAAGCTACCGGTTAATCCAGATCCTACAGTTCCAGCTGTGCTATTTGATGCATTTTCAGCACCTGTCCGAATACCAATGACTTCGAGGTTATCGCCATCAATATCGCTATCATTTTTCAGTAACCCTATTGATGCATCTACTGCTAAAGTCGCATCCTCGTTAATAGACCCACTGTCATTGCGAGCGATTGGCCTGTCGTTAGTACCGGTGACAGTAATAGTCGCGGTCGATGTGATCGGCTCGCCACTTTCATCGCTCATCGTGTACGTCACCACGACTTGCTCTGTTACACC
>NZ_JBFRJZ010000109.1:0-17318 GCF_041469125.1 Vibrio sp. 10N.286.51.E5
CCTACTATCAGATTTCTGTTCGTCACAACCAAGTTTTGCCATTTGCTTCCTTCAGATTTCACCTCACGGTGAACACCCTTGCATAGGCTAACGGTTCTCGCTCGACTGAGCCCGTAGAGGACTTTCACCTCCTAGATCAACGCCATGCTCGGCGCACAACAACAAAAAAGGAGCATGCTGCTCCTTTTTTAATCTCAGTAATAACTCGCTGTTTTAAAGGTCCGTCATCAACTGCTGATATTCAGTGTACGTCGATAACAGGAGGTCTTGCATATCTTGAAAATCAATCTCGGTTACAGGCAACGCTTGCTTCACTTTTGCGTCTAAGCTAATCGCAAAACTACACAAAGAATCCGCACCAAAGCTTGCTGCGCTGCTCTTAAGCGCATGACTGATATCAGCCAAGTACTTAGAGGTATCCGACTCTTTATTTATCTCTAGGTGTTCGTAGTAGCCTTTCAACTCACCTAAAAAGATTTCCAGTAAAACCGGGACATTCTCTTGGCCTATTTCGCCGGCAAGCTCATCAACTTTTTGCTGATTTAATACTTTCGTCATTATTATTTTCTTATTGTTTGTTGATTACTGCTTCGCATTCCACGTTTGCAACTTACGGTATATCGTCGATGGACTGACATCTAAGAAACCTGCCGCACGAGGGATGTTGCCATCACACGCTTTAATGGCCTGCTCGATAGCCGTTTTCTCAGTGATCCACAATGGGAAAATATCTTTTACCGTGATGTCTTCATTCTGCTTCTCTTTCAATCGCAGACTGTTTTCAATCGGTTGGTTCAACGGTGGTGGAAGCATGTTGAGAGTAATCTCTTTGCCGTTATTCAAAACCACCACGTTCCGCAACACGTTTTGTAGCTGACGAACGTTACCCGGCCACTCATATTGATTAAAGCGATCAAGTACTTCCTGAGCAAAACGTACAAACGCCTTCCCCTCCTCGACCGACATATAGCCTAGCAGAGAATACGCGATCTCGATGACATCTTCACCACGCTCACGCAATGGCGGCAAGTGCAATGGAATCACGTATAAACGATAGTATAAATCTTCTCTAAAGCGACCTTCTTGTACTTCTTTCCAAGGGTCACGGTTGGTCGCACACACAAAACGAACGTCGACACTCTTCATCTTCGAAGAGCCGACTTTTTGGAAAGTACCGGTTTGGATAAAGCGCAGCAGCTTGGTTTGCAGCTCTAAGTCCATTTCGCACAGTTCATCAAGGAACAGTGTTCCACCATCAGCAAGCTCAGCAGCACCTTGGCGATCGGTCGCAGCACCGGTAAAGGCACCTTTAACGTGGCCAAACAGCTCACTTTCAATCAGGTCTTTAGGGATAGCGGCACAGTTAATCGCGATGAACGGCTTATCGCCACGCTTACTCGCCGCATGAATGGCTTCTGCACATACCTCTTTACCGGTACCACTTTCACCAGTAATGAAAATGCTCGCCTTACTCGATGCAGCAGAATCGATAGTTCGGTAAACCTGCTGCATGGTTTGGCTGCTGCCGATAAAACCTTGGTAGTTCTGGTTTCCCGGGTGTTCCGAGCTATTTTTAAGTTTGGTGGCTTTGCGGATCGCATTATTCACCGTAATACGGAGTCGGTCGGCTTCACACGGTTTGATAAGGAAATCTTGAGAGCCATGACGCATCGCTTCTACAGCGGTATCGATAGAGCCGTGAGCCGTCATGAAGATAACTGGAACTTCAGGGTATTTTTGTTTTACAGCAAATAGTACGTCCATACCCGTCATATCAGGCAGACGTAGATCTAATAAAATAAGGTCTGGGATTCGATGATTCAAACTCTCGATTGCATCGCGGCCAGTGCCGACAATGTTGATATCAATTTCGAGCGGTGTAAGATACGAGCGATATAAAGCTGCTACCGAAGCGGTATCCTCTACCATCAACAAATACTTCGATTTGTTATCTAGCGTTTTTGATTGCATATCCTAGCCATTTATAATTTGCATTTCTTATTATAGTCGCATTCCGCTTTGCATTATGCAAATTAGCCACAGTATTTGTAGTGTGTTTTTTTACTTGCTTCAAACAATCAATGTTTTATCTATCTGGCACGAACGATGCAACGGTATAAATGACCTTCGGGTCACCTAGCCAACTGACGTTGTTAGTGGACCGATTGTTCACAAACGTAAGCCAGTAGAACATTTACTACTGGCTGTTTTTTGTCTGAAACACTCTCAATTCTTGTGTTGAGGGGGATCAATTCTCGAGCGAAAAGTGAGATTAGCTGTTGGTAATAAACTGCTTTCTTAACTGATCAATTTCATCACGCTTCTGTGCGGCCAATTCAAATTCCAGATTCTGAGCATGCTGATACATCGCAGATTCTAGCTTGCTGATCTCTTTATCAAGCTGTTGCGGCGTAAGTACTGCATAACTTTCAGAAGGCTCTGCCACCTTAGATAGTGGAACTTGTTTCGATTGGCGCTGCTGCTTCGACTTGGTTAGATCACCCAGTTCCATAATGTCTTTGATATTGCGTTTCAACGCTTGCGGAGTGATGCCTTGCTCTTCGTTGTAGGCTTGCTGTTTCTCGCGACGACGATCGGTTTCATCAATCGCTTTTCTCATCGACTTAGTAATCGAATCACCATAAAGGATTGCTCGACCTTCCAAGTTACGAGCAGCACGACCAATGGTTTGAATCAGAGAACGCTCAGAACGCAAGAAGCCCTCTTTATCTGCATCAAGAATCGCCACCAGCGACACTTCAGGCATATCCAAACCTTCACGAAGTAAGTTAATGCCCACTAACACATCGAACTTGCCCAAACGTAGGTCTCGGATGATCTCTACACGCTCAACGGTATCGATATCCGAGTGCAAGTAACGCACTTTAACGCCGTGCTCACTTAGGTATTCGGTTAAGTCTTCTGCCATTCTCTTGGTCAACGTGGTAACCAAAACACGCTCTTCTTTCACTGAACGGATTCTGATTTCAGACAGCAAGTCATCCACCTGCGTCGCGACAGGTCTTACTTCGATGATTGGGTCTAACAGACCAGTAGGACGTACCACTTGATCAGCAATCTCGCCATCTGATTTTTCAATCTCGTAATTACCTGGTGTTGCCGACACAAAAATCGTTTGTGGGGCTATAGACTCAAATTCTTCAAACTTCATTGGACGGTTATCCAATGCAGAAGGCAGTCTAAAACCAAACTCGACCAAGGTTTCTTTACGAGAACGGTCACCTTTATACATCGCACCAATTTGCGGCACAGTCACGTGTGACTCATCGATGATCAGCAAACCATCATCAGGCAGGTAGTCAAATAACGTTGGCGGCGCTTCCCCTTCCGCACGGCCGCTCAAGTATCGTGAATAGTTTTCGATACCGGAACAGAAGCCAAGCTCAGTCATCATCTCAATATCAAACTGAGTTCTTTGAGAGATACGCTGCTCTTCCAAAAGCTTATTGTTGTCTTTTAAGTATTGAGCACGATCGCGCAGTTCGTCCTTGATGTTCTCAATCGCCTCAAGGATTTTTTCTCTTGGCGTTACATAGTGAGTTTTTGGATAAACCGTAAAGCGCGGCAAGTCTCTTTGTTTCACCGCACCAGTCAGAGGATCAAAAATACTAATGCAGTCCACTTCGTCATCGAACATCTCAATTCGAACCGCATCTTGGTCAGATTCAGCCGGAAAGATATCAATCACCTCACCACGAACACGGAACTGACCACGTTCAAAGGCGACATCGTTTCTTGAATATTGCAACTCAGCCAATCGACGCAGGATGTCTCGCTGATCCATCACCTCGCCACGACTCAAATGAAGCATCATCTTCAAATAAGACTTAGGATCACCCAGACCGTAGATAGCCGACACAGAAGCCACAATGATGGCGTCTTTTCGTTCTAATAAGGCTTTGGTTGCCGAAAGCCTCATTTGTTCGATATGAGCGTTCACAGACGCATCTTTCTCGATGAACGTGTCCGTGGTTGGAACGTAGGCTTCAGGTTGGTAGTAATCGTAGTAAGAAACGAAATACTCAACGGCATTGTTTGGAAAGAAAGATTTCATCTCACCGTAAAGTTGAGCCGCCAATGTCTTGTTAGGCGCTAACAGAATCGCAGGTCTTTGAGATTGGGAAATGACGTTGGCAAGGGTAAAGGTTTTACCTGAGCCCGTTACCCCTAGTAGAGTTTGATGTGCCAAACCAGAATCTAATCCGTCTAGTAATTTGGTTATCGCTGTCGGCTGATCACCGGACGGGCTGTAGTCCGATACCAAGTCAAAGAGTTTACTCATAGGTCGCCATTTCCATACTGTTTTTTTAATCAGGTCATTGTCACTCTAGGAGGAGTGTCGTTGCAACAATTATCTAGAGAAATGCATCTTAAGATCAGAGATCAGTTATAGCTTTTATTTTTAGAACTTGGTATTATCCGTGCCCTGCAAAGTTTCCCCAGCTAAATTACTCGAATTTTAATCCACTACTTTTCCCCAAAAAACCTAAAAATACCGCTTGTTTTACTGTTCGTTTTATAATCTACAAAAGTTATACAATTGCGACATTTTGCTATAAATATTTTAAATACATTACGTTAGATAAGGTTTTTACATTTTTCGATTTATCCCGATTATTGTTGTTAAAGTTTCACACACACACTTATCCACAATTTTGGTGGATAACTAAAGCAAGGCTAAATCCTATAAGGCGTTCAAGAAAGTAAAGTTTTTTATCTTACTTTTTTCTGATATTTTTTATTGACAGAAATCCGGACAATTATTAGAATTCGCGTCGCTAACAAGCAATTCCCCTTTAGTTCAGTTGGTAGAACGGCGGACTGTTAATCCGTATGTCGCAAGTTCAAGTCTTGCAAGGGGAGCCAAATTCAGAAAAAAGCTCAATCGAAAGATTGGGCTTTTTTCGTATATAACTGCGACTAACTTGTTCCAAGTTAATGTCACAAACCTAGCCGCCCGCGTTCAAGTCTCGACAAGGGGGCCAAATTTAAAGAAGCCGCATCACTCGATGCGGCTTTTTGCGTTTTAGTGCTTTGGGCTCGTATTTTACTCGCCTCTTTCACTCCTCTTTTTGATAGTTCTGAGCACAAAAAGCCACAAATATGACCCTATTCGTAGGAAGCAAATCGAGTTCAATTCAAGAATGATCTTATGAAAGATCCAATTCAACTACTCCTACAAACTTGTCTCACGAAGTAAAAATTGGCCGTCTATACTTACGGTAACTTTAATAATCAATCGATTACCTGATGTTTTTTTCACCAAGTGTCTAAATCCCTAGTGATCCTTGGTTGTTATTAGGTGAGCAAAGCAGGATAATATCGGGATCGGAATCTCAAGAATTAATCCATTATGACCGAATACCTTTTGTTGTTGGTTGGCACAGTGCTGGTCAATAACTTTGTGCTAGTGAAGTTTTTAGGACTATGTCCATTTATGGGAGTCTCCAAGAAACTGGAGACTGCGATTGGCATGGGCCTCGCGACGACTTTCGTTCTAACGTTAGCGTCGGTCTCTGCATACCTAGTAGAAACCTACATCCTTACCCCTCTGGGTATTGAATACCTGCGTACCATGAGTTTCATCTTGGTTATCGCGGTGGTTGTTCAATTTACGGAAATGGTCGTTCACAAAACCAGCCCGACTCTTTATCGCCTGCTGGGTATCTTTCTGCCTCTTATCACCACCAACTGTGCGGTATTAGGTGTGGCACTTCTGAACATCAATGAAAACCACAACTTCATTCAGTCGATCATCTATGGTTTCGGCGCAGCGGTGGGTTTCTCTCTTGTATTGATCTTATTTGCTGCAATGCGTGAACGTATTGCGGTTGCTGATGTTCCAATGCCATTCAAAGGCGCATCGATTGCGATGATCACAGCAGGCCTAATGTCTCTGGCATTCATGGGCTTTACTGGGTTGGTGAAATAAACATGAGTACCATTTTAATTGCGATCATTGCGCTAGCCGTTTTAGCCGCTGTTTTTGGCGCTATTTTGGGCTTTGCTTCTATCCGTTTTAAAGTTGAAGCTGATCCTATCGTCGATCAAATCGACACCATTTTACCGCAAACTCAATGTGGCCAGTGTGGCTACCCTGGCTGTCGCCCATACGCAGAGGCGATCGCTAACGGAGACAAGATCAACAAATGTCCTCCGGGCGGCCAAGCAACCATTGAGAAGCTAGCAGATTTAATGGGCGTAGAAGTTGAAGACTCCGCTCATGACTTATATAACAAAGTAAAAACCGTTGCCTTCATTCACGAAGATATGTGTATCGGCTGTACCAAGTGTATTCAAGCCTGCCCTGTTGACGCCATTGTTGGTGGCACCAAGGCACTGCACACAGTAATTAAAGATGAATGTACAGGTTGTGATCTATGTGTCGCACCGTGCCCTACTGACTGTATTGAAATGATTCCAGTGGCAACAACGACTGAAAATTGGAAATGGCAGATGAACATCATCCCTTTTACTGATATCACTAACCAAGCGACTGATGCGACTGCGTCAGAGCCTAAAGCATAGGGTTAGTATGATCTCTTTAATTGAACAAATTCGCACGGGCTCTATTTGGAACTTCCCTGGTGGCGTGCACCCTGCTGAAAACAAGAAACAGTCGAATACTACTGATATCGTCCATGCAAGGCTTCCAGAAGAAATCGTTCTTCCTGTGAAACAGCACATCGGTAAGCCGGGGAACCTATTGGTTGCTGCTGGCGACACTGTGTTAAAAGGTCAGCAACTTACGGCCTTAGACACAGGTTTTACTTTGCCAGTACACGCACCAACATCGGGTGTGATTACCGCTATCGAACCGCGAACTACCGCTCACCCTTCAGGCTTGAGCGAAATATGCGTGGTTATTAAACCTGATGGCCTAGACACTTGGATTGAAAAAAATCCAGTTGAAGATTTTTCGACAAAGACTTCTGACGAACTGCTTGATGTGATTCGCCAAGCTGGTATTTCAGGCATGGGCGGCGCAGGTTTCCCTACGGCTAAGAAGCTTCAATCAGGCTTAGGTCGTACCGACATTTTGATCGTCAACGCTGCGGAATGTGAACCTTACATCACCTCTGATGACAAGTTGCTTCAAGAACATGCCGACGAAGTATTAAAAGGCATCGAAGTGGTTGAACACATTCTTCAACCAAAGCTGACGGTTATCGGCATTGAAGACAACAAACCAGATGCGATAAAAGCACTTGAGATTGCAGCGAAAGACAAAGATATCGTCATTCGCGTTATCCCAACCAAATACCCTTCTGGTGGTGAGAAGCAACTTATCAAGATCCTCACCAACAAAGAGGTTCCAGCTGGCGGCATTCCTGCAGACATTGGTGTTTTGGTTCAGAACGTCGGCTCTCTTTACTCGATTAAGCGAGCGGTAATTGACGGCGAACCTGTGGTTAACCGCGTTGTGACATTAACCGGTAAAACCTTTAAGCAACCTCGTAACGTTTGGGCGCTATTAGGCACACCAGTACATGAGTTACTTGAAGAGTTTGGCTACAAAGCAGATAAAAAACTGCCGCGTTTAATTTTGGGCGGCCCGATGATGGGCTTTACCTTGCCGCATGCCAATGTGCCAATCACCAAAACGTCGAACTGTATTTTGGCGCCAACGCGTCGTGAGATCTCACCAAGCACTTACGAGATGGAATGTATCCGTTGCAGCGCATGTGCTGAAGCTTGCCCTGCGTCTCTACTTCCTCAACAACTGCAATGGCACGCCAAAGCCAACGAGTTGGATAAGTGTGAAGAGCTAAATATTAAAGACTGTATTGAATGTGGTGCATGTGCATTTGTCTGCCCAAGCGAAATCCCTCTTGTTCAGTACTATCGCCAAGCAAAAGCTGAAATCAAAACTCGAAAAGATGAAGCCGCTGCTGCAGAACGCGCCAAGATTCGTTTTGAAGAGAAGAACGCTCGTATGGAGCGTGATAAAGCCGAACGTGAAAACCGCTTTAAAAAAGCCGCAGATAACCGCCGTAAAGATATGAAAACATCCGGCGGTGATGATGCTATTGCTGCTGCGATTGCTCGTGTTAAAGCACAAAAAGCCGCTGCGGATCAGGCTCCGAATGAAGAACCAGCAGTGAAACCTGCGGTTGCTGCCGCTATTGCGAAGGCAAAAGCGAAACAAGCTGCAGCTCAAAAAGCGGAAGGCGCTGAACCAGACAACTCTGAAATGTCTAAACTGCGTGAAGAGCGCAAGCGTCAAGCGAGAGAGCGCAAAGCACAACAAGCAGCAGCCGATACTCCTGCAGAAAGCTCAGGCGATACGAAGAAAGACGCCGTTGCTGCTGCGATTGCTCGCGCTAAAGCGAAGAAAGCACAGCAAGCGGAATCTGCTTCGGATGCTCCTGTTGAAAGCTCTGGCGATGCTAAGAAAGATGCTGTCGCTGCAGCCATCGCTCGCGCTAAAGCGAAGAAAGCTCAACAAGCGGAATCGGCTTCTGACGCTCCGGCTGAAAAATCAGGTGACGCTAAGAAAGATGCAGTCGCTGCAGCAATAGCTCGCACTAAAGCCAAGAAAGCACAACAAGCAGGTTCAGCTTCCGAGGCTCCGGCTAAAAGTACTGGTGATGCTAAAAAAGACGCCGTTGCTGCAGCTATCGCTCGCGCTAAAGCGAAAAAAGCACAACAAACAGAGTCAGTTTCTGAAGCTCCAGCTGAAAAATCAGGTGATGCTAAGAAAGATGCAGTTGCTGCGGCTATAGCTCGCGCTAAAGCCAAGAAGGCTCAACAAGCAGAATCAGCTTCTGATGCTCCGACTGAAAGTACTGACGATGCCAAGAAAGATGCAGTTGCTGCGGCTATTGCTCGCGCTAAAGCGAAGAAAGCTCAACAAGCGGAATCAGCTGTTCAAACCGAAAGTGAAGCTCCGGCTGAAAGCTCTGGCGACCCTAAGAAAGCCGCTGTTGCTGCAGCCATCGCTCGCGCTAAAGCCAAGAAAGCTCAACAAGCTAAGCAAGACGAAACGGCAGAAACGCCTGAGCCAGTGATTGAAGTTGAAGCTGAAACTCAACAAGAGTCAGTCGATCCTAAGAAAGCTGCAGTTGCCGCCGCGATTGCTCGCGCTAAAGCAAGAAAGGCACAACAAGCGAAACAGGAAGAATCAGCAGAAACGCCTGAATCTGTGGTTGAACCTGCAGTTGAAGTAAAGGCTGAAACTCAATCAGAACCCGTCGACCCTAAAAAAGCAGCCGTTGCTGCCGCTATTGCTCGTGCTAAAGCAAGAAAAGCACAGCAAGAGCTAGATAAAAAGAACAATGAGGAGAAAGAGTAGTGGCCTTCTTTATCGCCAGCTCACCGCACGCGCATAGCCGTAGAAGCACCCCAGATCTAATGAAATGGGTGGCTATTTGTGCATTGCCAGGTCTACTAGCTCAAACCTACTTCTTTGGATGGGGTACCCTCATCCAGTTAGTATTTGCTATTGCACTTGCTGTTACCTTTGAAGCAGCCGTCATGCTATTGAGAAAACGCCCGCCAGTAATGGCACTGCGTGATTACAGTGCTGTTGTAACCGCTTGGCTACTGAGTGTCGCGATTCCCCCACACTCTCCGTGGTGGATCCTCGTCATTGGTATGTTCTTCGCTATTATTATCGCGAAACACTTATACGGCGGCCTAGGGCAGAACCCATTTAACCCTGCGATGGTCGCTTACGTTGTTTTGCTGATTTCATTCCCAGTTCAAATGACCAGTTGGAATGCTCCCGCGAGCCTGACAGCAGAAGCAACAAGCTTTATTGACTCATTCTTGATGATCTTTACTGGCTTCAATAACGAAGGTTTGTCTCTGCAACAAGCACGCCTTGGCATTGATGGCACCACAATGGCGACGCCGCTTGATGCATTCAAAACGGCATTAACGGCAGGCAATACTGCCTCAGAAGCACTATCTCAACCTCAATTTAGTTGGTTAGCTGGCGTAGGCTGGGAGTGGGTAAACCTTGCTTACCTAATCGGCGGTTTAGTGCTGATTAAGCAACGTGTTATTCAATGGTATATCCCTGTGGCTTTCATCGGCAGTCTTACTCTGTTTAGCTTAGTGTTCTTAGTGCTCACTCCTGGTGAAACCGCTTCTCCAACCATTCACCTTCTGTCTGGCGCGACTATGCTTGGTGCATTCTTTATTGCAACCGACCCAGTTTCAGCATCCACGACAGTCAAAGGTCGCTTAGTGTTTGGCGCTCTGATCGGCGGTTTAGTCTTTATCATCCGCAGTTGGGGTGGTTTCCCTGATGGCGTGGCGTTTGCTGTATTGTTAGCCAACATGTGTGTTCCACTGATTGACTACTACACCAAACCTCGCACATACGGTCACTAAGGGAGCGGATACCATGCTAAATGCAATTAAGAAAAACGGCCTTGTACTCGCGATTTTTGCGTGTGCTTCGACGGGTTTGGTCGCGGTAACTCACTACCTGACCAAAGATCAGATCAAACAACAAGAACAGGCTCAGTTACTGTCTGTTCTTAACCAAGTGATCCCACACGATCAGCACGACAACGAGCTGTTTTCGTCTTGTACTTTGGTTCAAGCAGAAGAGCTTGGTACTGAGCAAGCGATGCCAGCTTACATCGCCAAACTTAATGGTGAGCCAAGCGCGATTGCGATCGAAGCGATTGCACCAGACGGCTACAATGGCGCGATTAAAGTCATTGTTGGGATGAAAACTGACGGTACTATTTTAGGTACTCGCGTGCTTTCTCACCAAGAAACTCCGGGCTTGGGTGATAAGATTGATCTGCGTGTGAGTGATTGGATTCTTTCGTTTGCAGGTAAGCAAGTGACGGATTCTAATCTAGACCGTTGGAAGGTTCGTAAAGACGGTGGTGACTTCGACCAATTTACTGGCGCGACTATCACTCCAAGAGCGGTTGTGAAGTCAGTTAAACAAGCGGTTCAGTACGTTAACCAAAACAACCAAGCATTGCTTGCTCAACCTCTAAATTGTGGTGGTGAATAATGAGTGACCATAAAACACTAATCAAAAATGGCATGTGGGCTAACAACCCTGCCCTAGTTCAACTTCTTGGCTTATGTCCTCTGTTGGCTGTGTCTTCAACGGTGACCAACGCACTTGGACTGGGTATTGCGACTCTGCTTGTATTGGTCGGTTCGAACGTTGCTGTTTCTCTAGTTCGTAACCACGTGCCAAAAGAAGTGCGTATTCCAGTCTTCGTAATGATCATTGCATCACTGGTAACCTGTGTTCAGCTTCTGATGAATGCTTACGCGTATGGCCTTTACCTGTCTTTGGGTATCTTCATCCCACTGATTGTAACCAACTGTATCATCATTGGCCGAGCTGAAGCCTTCGCGTCTAAAAACGAAGTGCTACCTGCTGCTCAAGATGGTTTCTGGATGGGTCTTGGCATGACATCGGTACTGGTTGTACTGGGTGCAATGCGTGAGGTTATTGGTAACGGCACTCTGTTTGATGGTGCAGACCTGCTTCTTGGTGATTGGGCTTCTGTGTTACGAATACAGATATTCCAATTTGATAACAGTTTCTTGCTAGCCCTGCTTCCGCCAGGTGCCTTTATTGGTGTTGGTTTCTTGATTGCGTTGAAAAACATCATCGACAACCAAGCAAAATCTAGACAGCCTAAACAAGAAAAACCAGTCATTGAACGCGCTCGCGTTACCAATGCTTAATAAGTTACAGTAGCTTAAACCCTGCTGAGTAGCTCAACCGCTCAGCAGGTAATTTGATTGACCAAGTACACATAATAATGACGCTCATAAGAGCGCGTAACCGATGATAAAGCCTGAGCATTGAGAGTTTATTGAATACCAACTCCGGAACTCAAGCCCTAACTATTTGAAAGTAATGTCGCTATGAACAATGTAAAACGAGTAGAAATACTTGAGCGTTTAAGAGAAAACAATCCAAAACCTGAGACTGAGCTTAACTGGAACAGTCCTTTCGAGTTGCTGATCGCGGTACTTTTATCAGCACAGGCAACCGATGTCAGTGTCAACAAAGCAACGGATAAGCTTTACCCAGTGGCCAATACTCCACAAGCCATTTTCGACCTAGGTGTTGACGGCTTGAAAGAGTACATCAAGACAATCGGCCTGTTTAATTCAAAAGCAGAAAACACCATTAAAACGTGTCGAATGCTGCTTGACCTACACAACGGTGAAGTGCCGGAAGATCGTGCGGCATTAGAAGCCCTTCCTGGCGTTGGTCGTAAGACTGCCAACGTAGTGTTGAACACCGCTTTCGGTTGGCCAACCATTGCTGTTGATACTCACATCTACCGTGTATCAAACCGCACTAAGCTCGCTATGGGCAAAACTGTCGACGATGTCGAAGCCAAGCTACTTAAAGTGGTTCCAAAAGAGTTCAAACTGGATGTCCACCACTGGCTCATTCTTCATGGACGTTACACCTGTGTCGCACGTAAACCACGCTGTGGCAGTTGTATCATTGAAGACCTATGTGAGTTCAAAGAGAAGACCGAAGATTAGTCTTTCCGTTCACAACGATTAATCAATACGGCAGCGCTTAAAGCGCTGCTTTTTATTATGACTCTCTAGAAGCCGCCTCTATATCAGTTTTCATTTCTCATTCTACGTTCCCAAGATAACTGGCATAAAAAATCCCGCCTTTTGGGGCGGGATTCAATTATTTAGCTAAGAAGTCTGTCTTAGATAAACTTCACTTTAGTCACTTCCTTGATAGCAGATAGAACAAATGTTGGTACTGCTGCAATGAAGATTAACGATATTAAGTGATCAAACTCTAGTGCTTCTGTGCTGAATACCAGCTGGCCGAAGCTTGTGTAAACAACGCTTAAAGACAAGATAGCCGATACTGCCACCGCACCAAGTAGGTAGTGGTTAGTGAACGGATTCTTACGATAAATCGTTGTAAACGTACGTGCATCGAACAAGCTCCAAAGTTGAGCAAAGATCAGTGTTAAAAACGCAACGGTTTGTGCGTATTGAGCACTGTAGCCACCGTCGAGTGCGTAAGAGAATGTCACAAAGCTTAGACCACCTAATGCGAGACCACGAGTTAGGATACGAGCGCCTAGACCATTAGAGAAGAAGCCTTGGTCACGTTTGCCTGGCTTACGCTCCATGAGATCTTTCTCTTCTGGCTCAACACCGAGTGCGAGTGCTGGTAGACCATCAGAAACGAGGTTAACCCATAAAATCATTAGTGGAGTTAGCGGAAGTACTACATCTGGTCCCATGAGTAGGAATGCAAATAGGATTACCGAAACCTCACCCACATTCGCTGTAAGTGCTTGGCGGATAAACTTACGTAAGTTATCGAAAATTTGACGACCCTGACGTACCGCCTTCACGATAGTACTGAAGTTATCATCCAACAGGATAAGGTCACCTGAGTCTTTCGCAACAGACGTACCTGTAATACCCATCGCAACACCAATGTCTGCACGACGCAGTGCTGGCGCATCGTTCACACCGTCACCGGTCATAGAGGCAACTTCGTTGTTCTCTTGCTGCGCTTTTACGATACGCAGCTTGTGCTCTGGAGTAACACGTGCAAATACTGCAACCTGAGAACAGATAGACAACAGCTTCTCGTCATCCATTTGATCAAGCTCAGTACCCGTTACCACTAGATCATCTTCGCTACGGATGATTCCGATTTCACGAGCAATCGCTGCTGCCGTAACTGCGTGATCACCGGTAATCATTACCGTACGAACACCAGCGCTATAACAGCTATTTACTGCATCACGCACTTCTGGGCGTGGTGGATCCATGATGCCATAGATACCCAGGATACTGACGTCTTGTTCAAGCTCAGGGAAATCTAACTCTAGCTCTTCCTCTTTTAATTCACGGAAACCAACGGCAAGTGTACGCAGAGCATCACCACCAAAGGTTTGAATTGCCTCTTCAAAGTTTAAATGAAGATCTTGAGACGGTGCAGTATCGAGAGCCAAGTTGCCCGATACTCCACAGCCAAGCGTTGGTACGAAACCACCGTCAACCATGAAGCTAGTTGATTTACCAAGAACAACATCTGGCGCGCCTTTCAATGCTAGGAAGTGCTTACCTTGTGGGTCACGAACGATAACAGAAGCCATCTTACGACCAGAATCGAACGGGAACTTCTTAACGATTGAGTAGCCTCCCGTTGATAGCATTTCATCTTGTTTAAGACCTGCTTTTGCCGCTGCAACAATTAGTGCGCCTTCTGTCGGGTTGCCACGAACCGTCCATTTACCATCAGCATTTACATATTCAGCATCATTACAAAGCGTTGCAACTACAAGACCTTTCATCATTGCAGGGCTGTTTGTCGCTTCGACATTGTGACCTTTGGTAATGAATTCACCCTTTGGAGCAAAACCTTTACCTGATACATCCCAATAGCGACCAGACACATCGTACGCTTTCATTACCTGCATTTGGTTTTGTGTTAGCGTACCTGTTTTATCTGAACAGATAACAGTTGTAGAACCAAGCGTTTCGATTGCTGCTAGCTGTTTAGCCAAAGCATTATTCTTAACCATCTTAGTCGAGCCCATCGTTAATACGATAGTCACCACTGTTGGTAAACCTTCAGGAATAGCGGCAACCGATAAAGAGATACCTGTTGTTAGGATTTCTAACCATGGCATTCCGTGGTAAACACCGATAGCACAAACAATAGCAACAACCACAAGAGCAACAACCAATAATGCGAGTGCGATAGTGTCCATACGCTCTTGCATTGGTGTTTTCGTCTCTTCCGTTTGGTTCATCATATCAGCGATGTGACCAACTTCAGTTTGCATACCTGTGCTTGTTACAACAGCAAGGCCTGTACCCGTAGTCACGATTGTTGTCATGAAGCCCATGTTCTTCTGATCGCCAAGACCAAGAGTCTCATCTTCAAGGCGTTCAGACTGCTTGTTCACTGGCTCAGATTCACCGGTAAGTGCAGCCTCATCTACCGTCAGACGGTTTGACTCAAGAATACGAACATCAGCAGGCAGAATATCGCCAGTATTAATTTTGATGATGTCACCAGGAACGAGGGTTTTAGCTGGAACACTGATCCATTTACCATCGCGCATCACTTCGGCTTCTGGAGCTGCCATTTCTTTTAGCGCTTCCATCCCTTTCTGAGCTTTAAATTCTTGCCAGAACGCGATACCAGTATTGATAAGGATAATCACTGCAATAGCAATAGCATCAATCGCGTGGCCAGTAGACCAAGAAACGATTGCACCAACAGCTAGAATAAAAATCAGTGGGTTTTTATATTGATGAATATACAGTTCCCACGCAGAAGCTGACTCTTGTGCAGTCAGTTCGTTAGTGCCGTGCTTATCTAAGCGTGCATCCGCTTCAGAAGTTGATAAACCTGTCGTTTGATCTGCGTTCAGTTCGTTTAAAACATCTGAACTTTGTTGTGTAAACCATTTACTCGTCATTTGAGTACTCCACATCAATGCCTCACGCCGAGGCTAATGTAATAAAATAATACTTATTCTTATGTGATAGAAAAATCGCACAAATCAAAAGTGAATATTTAGTCGATTTTGTGCGCTTGAAAAACTATATAGTAAGGATTGTCTATTTAGCAAAGATCGCAAAAGATACACTTGATACACACTTGACAACTACTTTGAAAACACAACCACATCAAACATCAAACATAAAACAAACAATACAAGCCCAAACTATTGTTTAAAAAAGATAAGCACAAAAAATAGACACCCTTTACACTTTCGTAAAAACCATTGGTTATCGGCCTATTTTATCGAAAATTCCTTAATAACGAAGTAAAACATCGGAATAACCTTTCTATAAACAGGGAGATATTGGCGTAATCATAAATTGATAAAATGGAAAGTTAGATGCCAATTGTAAAAACGAAAGGAAATCAGCAACAAGATGGAGATATAAGTCACAATTCAACAACCAAGGCCATTCTTGGCCATTACAAAAAAGACCAACACTCAAACTTACTATTTATGCAAAACTGCGAATTAAGCGCTAGTGACTGACAAATTAATAAGGCCGTCGCTCTTTAATTTCTTGTAATACAAATAAGAAAAAAGGCAGAGGGGGAGAGTAAGATAGATGATGAGAATAAGAAAATATGACCAAACTCATCATCTCTTTGGTGTTGCTTATGAGCTTGCTCATATATAGTGCTATAAAAGAAACAACCAATAACAAGCTAGGAGCAAATCATGTCAAACGGTCGTATTTTACACACCATGCTACGCGTGGGTGATCTAGACAAGTCTATCGAGTTCTACACCAATGTAATGGGCATGCAGCTATTACGTAAGAACGAAAACAAAGAGTACGAATACACACTGGCTTTCGTTGGCTTTGGCGACGAATCTCAAGGCGCAGTGATTGAGCTGACTTACAACTGGGGCACCACGGAATACGATCTTGGCTCTGCTTTTGGTCACGTTGCTATCGGTGTTGATGACATCTACACAACGTGTGATGCGATTAAAGCAGCTGGCGGCAACGTAACGCGAGAAGCGGGTCCGGTTAAAGGCGGCTCTACACACATTGCGTTCGTTAAAGATCCTGATGGCTACATGATTGAGCTGATTCAGAACAAACAAGCAAGCGCAGGTCTAGAAGGTTAATTCCTTAACCTCTTTGAGAAGTTGAGTTTGAACGCCTGATGAAATAAAAAAGAAGCGAGCACTATGCTCGCTTCTTTTTTATCACTCTCCCCATAATCGATATGCTTCACCAATTATTCTTAACAATCTCATTGATGAAACTTTACATGATAATAATTATCATTTAAATTAAGCGCCTATTGATTAATGAGGTAATACAATGATTAGCGAATGGGAAAAACACACGTTACTTGCCGATACTGCATTGCAGCTCGACGATCCTGTACGAAGTATTCTTCATTATCAGCAGGCTTTGAACTTAAGTGAAGAAATTACAGAACGCACCGATATTCAAGCCGATGAGCGGTTACTGATTTCGGTGATTTCTTGCCACAATCTTGCTCAATTCTGGCGTTGGGCTGGCGACACTGAATACGAGCTCAAGTATCTTCAACTGGCTTCTGAAAAGGTACTCACACTGATCCCTCAGTGCCCTAATACTCAATGTTCAAGCTTTATCGATTCTATTGGTTGCTGTAAGAAAGCGCTGATCGATTTCATGAAACGCCACCCAAACCCTAAAATTGCCTCTATGGTGGAAAAGATCGATACCGCGACCAACTGTGAAATGATCGCCCGCTTCCGCTTGAATTAAACAAGTTCCGTTAAAACAACGACTCCAAATTTAAAAATCGAGTAGGAGGAGGC
>NZ_JBFRJZ010000110.1:0-222 GCF_041469125.1 Vibrio sp. 10N.286.51.E5
GCTCTTTAACAATTTGGAAAGCTGACTGATTGATTACTTACGAGTAATTCAATCAAATTTAAAAGTTCTCAATGTTTATCTTTCATTAGATAAACACAACAAACACATTCAAGTGTCTTGTATTCGATTCAAACTTGTTTGAATCACAATTGAGTCCGGCAAACAGTCATTGAGAATTAACCCTTCTTGATGACAACCAAAAACCTTGGTTAGTTGCCATAC
>NZ_JBFRJZ010000110.1:1005-1156 GCF_041469125.1 Vibrio sp. 10N.286.51.E5
ACCCTTTCGGGTTGTATGGTTAAGTGACTAAGCGTACACGGTGGATGCCTTGGCAGTCAGAGGCGATGAAAGGCGTAATAACTTGCGATAAGCCCAGATTAGGTAGTAATAACCTTTTGAGTCTGGGATTCCTGAATGGGGAAACCCACTT
>NZ_JBFRJZ010000111.1:0-252 GCF_041469125.1 Vibrio sp. 10N.286.51.E5
CCCTACTCGTTTTCACTGATGATGAGATGTCGATTACGGGGCTATCACCCTTTATTGCGGCACTTTCCAGAGCCTTCATCTGTCTCATTAAAAGCTTAAGGGCTAATCCAATTTCGCTCGCCGCTACTTTCGGAATCTCGGTTGATTTCTCTTCCTCGGGGTACTTAGATGTTTCAGTTCCCCCGGTTTGCCTCCTGTTGCTATGTATTCACAACAGGATACTTGCTTATGCAAGTGGGTTTCCCCATTCAG
>NZ_JBFRJZ010000112.1:0-825 GCF_041469125.1 Vibrio sp. 10N.286.51.E5
ACGTTATGTTCCTCGTTATTAGTGCTATTGCATCTGGGTGCGAAGGATGGCAAGACATTGAATTTTATGGGGAAGAGAAGTTAAGCTGGTTAAGAAAGTACAGGCCATTCAAACATGGAATCCCCCGACGACACACAATAGCACGCATATTACGCTCAGTTGTTGCGGAGTCATTGCTTGAAGCGTTGGCCTTGTGGATAAACGAACAAAGAGCCAACCAAAATAAACCCATAATCGCATTCGACGGAAAAGTCCTGCGTGGCTCTTATCGAAATGACAGGAAAACAGCGTTGCAGTTGGTCACGGCATATGACACTGAGCGTGGCCTTGTTCTGAGCCAAAAACCGACGGAAAACAAGAATGGCGAGATCAGTGTTGTGCGCCAAATGCTTGATGTTATAAATGTAAAAGGCAGTGTGGTCACGATTGATGCGCTGCATTGCCAGCGCGAAACCCTAGAGAAGATAAAAGAAAAGAAAGCGCATGTTGTTGTTCAAGTGAAGAACAACCAACCGAAACTAAGAGCGGCTGTTGTTGAACAGTTTCAGGCTATCTTCGATGCTAGGAAAGAGAAAATAGTCACTGAAATCAAAGAGACACATCATGGTCGTAACGAAGAGCGATACGTTTTTCAACTTAAGGCTAAGTTGCCCGAAAAACTAGCAAAGAAATGGCCGACGGTAAGAAGCATTATAGCAGTGGAACGCCACCGAGTGATAAACGGGAAAGGCACCGTAGATACGTCATACTACATAAGTTCCATGTCGCCGAATCACAAATTACTTGGTCATTATATTCGTCAACACTGGCGAATTGAAAACAGCC
>NZ_JBFRJZ010000112.1:1616-2884 GCF_041469125.1 Vibrio sp. 10N.286.51.E5
AAGTATGCTCCCGCCCTGATTTAGATACGGGGGAAGGTAAGCTAAAACACTTTTGCCCCATTCTTGGTTAACGTAATTACTCAGTGGTAAATTGTGCATCTGGAATAGCAGTACTTTTTATTATGGTTGGCGGTTAAGGAGCGGTTCCAGCATACTTGTAAAAGCGGTCATTACTTAACATTTCTATTTATGGCTACCGCTTGCATTGTAATGCTGGCTTACTTGAAGCGGAAATCACGATTGGGTAAAGGCTTATTGATGACTATTCTAATCTGTTAGTATTTTAATAGCGAACCGTACTCTAAAATTAAAATCTACACTAGATATGAAAGGCGTGTCCTCCTGCCTACTTATATTGAGGGGAGGGAATGAACATTTCGTACTCTAACCCGGCTTACCAAAAAAGTGATTGAGCATAATCGGTGATAATAGATTCCAACAATTCAATCTCTTGATACCCTTCAAGCTCTAGAGAGCAATAAAAAGACAGTGGGATTCTAAGAGCATTCGCCACTTCCACGACAGGCAATTTTTTCAAAATGCCTTTTGAAACCCATGCGTCAGCCACTGAATGGTTGAGTATAGCCCAACCATCCTCTCGAAGTAGTTCTAGTAATACTTCATTATTACTGACTATCCTCAAATCCGTGGAGATAGAAAATAGGTCAGCATTACTTTTGTGATGGCTTTCCATGATGTATTGCTTCTCTATCTCCAGCTCATCAATGTGCACTGTACCCTGGTTAGCTAAGGCATGCTCAGCGCTACAATAAAAGTGGTGTTGGACCGTACCCAAATAAATGTAACGGAAAGGGCGCTCAGGTAAGTTTTTCAACTTACTTTGCATGATGGCAACGCACGGAGTGTCATCGGTTAACGCATCCATTACTTCATTCCGATTCCTTTGAAGCCAGTGTAATCGCAATGTGGGGAGCGCATTTTTAACAAGTTGGTTGATCTCTTTGATTATTGAACCTGGCACCAAAGCGTCATGGTATATGACCAGCGACTCAAAAGGCTTTTGATAAGCATTTATCATTCTTTCGTACAATAAGTCGCTGTTTTTTAATAACACTTTGGCTTGGCGATACAACGCTTTTGCTTCTTCTGTCGGCAATGCACGCTTTCCTTCGATAATAAACAGTTCGATGCAAAAACTGTCTTCAAGTGCCTTGATCTGTTCACGTACGGTTGTGCGCTCTTTATTAAGCTTTCTACCTGCCTTGCTGTAGCTGCTTTCTTCATACGTAGCGCAGAATGCGGCCAAG
>NZ_JBFRJZ010000113.1:0-170 GCF_041469125.1 Vibrio sp. 10N.286.51.E5
GCCGGTGTAACAGAGCAAGTCGTGGTGACGTACACCATGAGCGATGAAAGTGGCGAGCCGATCACATCGACCGCGACTATTACTGTCACCGGTACTAACGATCTCCCAATTGCCAATGCAGACTCTGGGGCGGTTCAAGAGAACAGCACCGTAACCGTAGATGTGTTGGC
>NZ_JBFRJZ010000113.1:964-1245 GCF_041469125.1 Vibrio sp. 10N.286.51.E5
ACCTTAGACAATGTGAGCTCGGACAAAGGTCTGGTGACTATCGTTAATAACAAACTTGTGTTTGAAGCGACTGGCGAAGATTTTGATCACCTGCCAGTAGGTGTAACAGAGCAAGTCGTGGTGACGTACACCATGAGCGATGAAAGTGGCGAGCCGATCACATCGACCGCGACTATTACTGTCACCGGCACTAACGATCTCCCAATTGCCAATGCAGACACTGGGGCAGTTCAAGAGAACAGCACAGTAACCGTTGATGTATTGGCTAACGACACCGATTT
>NZ_JBFRJZ010000114.1:0-273 GCF_041469125.1 Vibrio sp. 10N.286.51.E5
TTCAAACACAAGTTTGTTATCAACGATGGTCACCAGACCTTTATCTGAGCTCACATTGTCTAAGGTAAAGGTCGCACCATCATCTAAATCGGTGTCGTTATCCAACACATCGACGGTTACAGTACTGTTCTCTTGAACAGCCCCAGTGTCTGCATTGGCAATTGGGAAATCGTTGGTACCGGTGACAGTAATAGTCGCGGTCGATGTGATCGGCTCGCCACTTTCATCGCTCATGGTGTACGTCACCACGACCTGCTCTGTTACACCGGCTGG
>NZ_JBFRJZ010000115.1:0-488 GCF_041469125.1 Vibrio sp. 10N.286.51.E5
AAAATCGTTTACGACTTATTCCATGTTGTTGCTAAGTTCGGTCGTGAGGTAATGGATAGAGTCAGAGTCGACCAAGCCAACAAACTCAAGCAAGATAAAAAAGCGAGGCAATGGGTCAAGCGCTCACGCTGGGTGTTGTTGAAAAATAGAGGCAACTTAAATCCACGGCAAGACAGCTATCTTACAGAAATATTGAATATCAATAAGGACTTAATGACCACTTATATACTCGGGGCACAACTCAAAGAGCTTTGGTATTGTGAATCAGAAGCACATGCTAAAGGGCTCTGGGAGGCTTGGTGGGCACAAGTACAAGAGAGTGGAATTAAGCCATTGAAAGAGTTCGCACGAAAACTGAGTCCTTATCTTCACGGTATTATCGCATCGGCAAGTTATCCGCTAAACACCTGCACCCTAGAAGGGATAAACAACAAGATAAAGCTAATCAAGCGAATGGGGTATGGGTATCGAGATACCGACTACTTCTT
>NZ_JBFRJZ010000116.1:0-11532 GCF_041469125.1 Vibrio sp. 10N.286.51.E5
GGGCACCAAATTCGTTCTTTATGAACAAGCAAAAAAGCCCACCTAGTGTGGGCTTTTTTGTACCTCTCACATTTGCATAGTTATTCATTTCGTATCAGCCTCAATGGTTTTGTTTCAGCTGACTCTTGTCTGGTTAGGCACAATTAGTTCCTTTCGTGCCCATGCTGTGCCCACGTTCAATGGATACGGTTAGTTTTACAAGAACGAAATAAGTTGCCAATAAGCCCTCAGACTTCAGCTTACTTTTGGACAGAAATCATGTAGATTCAGTGCTCTAATCTACATGTTTCGCATAAGCTGAGTTTTGGCAAAGAATGGATTGCAAGTACCGAATGATGACCCTCGTTACTTCTTGGTGTCGCTCGTCTGTCAATCAGTGTTGGGAGACTTTCTTCTGCATATCCGAGCAATTTACTTAATGTAGGGCGGGCTTGTTCAACAACCAGATAAAGTGTCGGCTGTGCGATACTTATCCTTATTTGTTAATCAATTATTTTTAACACCTTTCAAAGACTGCTATCTGGGTTGATTAATGGATTGTTGCTGCAAACTTTTCAAAGGAGTACTTTTCTAACAATGGGACTCGTCTCTTCGTTAATTGTATTCGGTATTCAGGCGCACTTTTTAGGCCTTCATAACTTTTATAAATGAGTAAACCATCCTCAGAGCACCACATATCCCCAGAAAATACGCTAATCGTGGGGCTTTCCCCTTCGATGAGGCGAACAAGAACAACCAAGAAACTAGCACTAGTTTTAAATTTTGATTCAGTAATAAATTGCTGATTTTCATTAGTGATAGTCTTAACCTGAACTTCGAAAAACTTGCCACCTTTGCGCGCGATAAAGTCAATTCCTCTATCGTCTACTTCCGCTGTGTAAACTTCGAAACCGAACATGGTAAATTCCATTTTTGCAAAGTACTCACCATATGTTCCTTTTTGTTGGTTATTTAATTTTTTCCATTGATATCTCATGTTTATTCCTTTGTTAGTTTTAGCTTTTCACAAACTGTGAAAATCAAATCCGACAAATCAGAAATCGTAGCGCAGTCGTAATAGCTACCAAACTCATCATCCATTGCCTCAAATGTCGCATCGGCTGCATTGTCCACTTCCTTAATGCCAACAAGGTCGGAAAAGTCGAGCATAAACATCGTCGCAATCATGATACCTTTATCTTCCATACCACCGACGGCATTACCATCTTCGTCTTGACTGCAAAATATCCGACCGTAGGTGACGTCCTTAAAAGGCACACCGAGTTCTCGTGCCCATACCATACGCTCGATATCATCGGCCAGGTCACTGCCAGGTTTGATTTTCTCTTGTGGTAGTTCGAAATAATAGGCGAACAGCTCAATTAAAAACGTCGTGATTTGTTCATGACTGGTGGATGAAGATAGGTGAATCCTAGGGCATTTATCTAGTAGTCGTCTCTCTTGCTCTTCTGATAAGTCATCATCCAGCGTTTGAGGCAATACCGGAGAAGTAGGAACAATCTTGATGTACATCGGCTTTGCTTCTTTATTCATATTGTCCAACTTTTTTAAGGTGTTGAGCTCTTCCTGTGTTGCCTGTTGTTCTTGGTAACTCATACTGTTCCTTTTTTAAATCGAGTTCTGGTTGCTTTGATTTCACTTCATCAAAATGGCAATTTTCTGTTCAATATCAGCTTTCAGTTGCAGTAAATTGGTGAGTTGGCTGTATTTGTCGTCAAGTTCACTTGCACTTTGCGAGTCAAGCTGCGGGATCTGGATTTTGTTGAGTTGTCGAGGACTGAGGCGAATCTGCGCCAGTTCGTTGACACCGAAGTCACGAAAGGTGTACTCAAGCAGCCTTTGCCCTGCGCGTGAGGTCAGGAAAAGAAACAGTCGTTTGCCATCCCAATGTTCATTGTCTTTGGCACGTAACACGGCAAACAGCTCGGAGCATAAATACGTATGTTGTTCTTCAATGGAATAGTAGGCGACCTTGACGGTTTTTCGGTCTGCGCTTTTGTACAGCAATACATCGCCCGGATTAACTGGGCTATAACGTTGAACTTGTCGTACTTTTCGGTATGTTGCTTCAATACTCTCAATTTCAACCAGACCATATTTATTGACAGATTTAGGAGTGATAAGTTGAACCTCAACCTCTTCTGACGAGTTTGGCGGTAGCTCTTCAGCTTGGCTTTGTCGAGTCGGTCTCACCATGTCAAAAACGCTATCAATGTCGCTCCATTCCGAGCTCGCCATGGAGTACTTGGATTCAATCTCTTGCTTTACAACGTTTAGGTTATGTTCAAAACCTAATTCATTCATTTTACTACGAAAATAGCGTTGGACGAGAGGGTGCCAGGGCGCACACAGTGTTTCAATAGCATCACTGTCGGTGGCGATTTCTGTGTTTGTTGGCGACTTATCGTCATTTTCAATCAAGGCAACACACTGGCTAAAGTGATTCCAAACATTCAATAGTTGGTTGGTGTCTTCACTACTCAGGAAGGCGGCCATTTCACTGCGAGACTCTTTAATTCGAAATGTCATTTTGTGTTTAAAGCGTCTGGCATCCACAGCAAACTTAATGTGAGTTTGGTTTCTAACTGAAAGCTTGCCCAACATATCAGACTGATATAAAGGGTAATTAATAGTGAAATTGTCCCAGCTCTCGAGCGCTTGTTTTAGTCTGCTTAGGTTGGCTGGAGTGATAAAGATCTTTTGATATTGCTCTACAAAGAATATCCCCCCTAGCGGCGTCAGTTGCGTGAAGTTTGTTGTTGCGGTTGTAAATTCACCTTGAGTTAAAATACCAAGGTCAAAAAAATAGGGTAGAGTGGTACCTAGCTCTTCAAGTGCTTGTTCTAGCGTAAAGCACCCTTGCTCTTTTTGCTGTGCGATAAATTGGTCGCGTTGTTCAAACCATTCTTTGCTTAGGCTCATTCCTTATACTCCGTGGAAGTTATATTTGCGTTGTGTATATTGGTTAAAAATTGCCCGTGCAATTTTCTCGGCGCCTTGCTTTGAAGGCTCGATAGGTGATGCCGGAGCGTAATCAGCAGGTTCATTACAAAGGATCCGTAAATCGAGTACGGGCACTCGGTGCTCAGCCGCTTCTTTTAAAATCACCTCGTTGAATAGCCCTAAAGCGATGGTTTCTGCTTTAGATAATGTGGGTACCGCATCGTAAATAGTACAAACCGTGAGTTTAGGAAACTTTCTGAGCGCAACGGCTAAAACGTGTCTGTACTCTTTACGGAAGCCCTCCCGTACCTGATGAACTGAACTCAATGCGTCGCCGATGTTGTTGACCTTAATATCAAGTAGACCTGAAGCGGCATAGCCGAGCAAATCATTGCCGCCACAAGAGAGATACGCACATTGCATATTGAAATGTGTCTTTGAACGAGCCCGTGCTATTTGGCCGGGAAGGTTGGCCATAACGTGTCCATCAACAGCAAGCAATTCGACGTTTGTTGTGGTGGAGTTAGCACCAGAAACGGTTTTCATTGCCTCAGTTTGGATTAAACCTGTCAATTGCTCAGAAACCGACTCTCCCTTATTTACATAGGGCGCATTGTCAAAAATCGAATCCCCCAATAAGACGATTTGATCGGGTAAGTACTGACCTGTTGGTTCACTAATTTCTATGTTCATGATTCGTACCTGTTATCGAGCTGTGTACTTACCGTACTTGTTTTAACGCTGGTGCGTAAGTGTCGAATTTTGGTACATGCTTCATTTTGATGGAGTCTCACTAGCGTTTGATAAGCCCTCGCTTACCAAGCAAACTGACCAGCTGTTCTCGGTTTTTAATACACACTTGCTGGTAGACAGGCTCGGTTTGCACGTGATTAAGGCTTAGCCCCAAACCATCGATAAGGTAGTTTATCTGTGATAACCGACTTGGTATAACAAGTTCCCCATCGCTCATGCCGTAGTCTCTTTCAATGAGTGATGCTTGATGGCGATTAAGCCGAGGGTCTGCTTGCAGTACAAGGGAGATAGGAGTGTTCCAGTCAGTGTCTTCCTCAATGGGGTTAGGGGAGGCGTCGAGTACTTCGGGTTCGCCAATAAAGCGACTTAACACGAAATCGCGATAGGCTCTGTTTTTTTCACAATACGCTCGAACATGCCATCGCAGAGGGGTTTCGACCAGTGAGTGTGGTGCAATAATCCGAGCTTCGGGATCTGGTGAACTCATCGATAAATATTCAATTTCTAAACGTCGACCTTTGCCAATCGCTCTTACCAGTGCGCGCATTACGACGGGGTCAATGGCCCTAGTAGGAGGCATGACAGACGTGACTTCACGAAACCCAAGTGCAGACTGATTGTCTTTAGTTACCAGGCGTTCGTTAAGGGCTAGCAGGTTTAGGTATTCGTCGACACTCCCTCTAGTAAAGATGGGAGCAAAGGTTTTTGATGCTGAATAACCGGCGATTTGCATGTCGTATTCTAGGTTATCGGGCGCATGCTCGCTCAAATAGGTGTTGATTTCTCTGGAGGCTTGTTGCCGTCCAATATCGAAACAATTGCACAAGTGTTTAGTGGTGACTCGACCTTCCCAGTAGGCGATGATTTCGATGACTTGGTAACGTAGTCGTGTTTTTTTATTGATCTTTCTATTCGGAATTTGTGTCTGCTCAATCATTAAAATGCTCAAATTGAAAAGGTTAGCAGGTTAGTCGATGACTGGGTAAATAGAGTCGCCCCAGAGTTCATTAGGGTGATTCATCATCACTTCAATCAGAATTGGGATGACTTTTGCCATAATGGCGGTGCAGTCAGCGACCTGCTGGCGGTTTACTTTTCCGTTCCAGGTGGCGCCACCGTGCAGAAGCTGGTTTCTTAACGTGTATAGGCGACTAAATACAATCGACAACACAATGTCGGTTTGCTCACTTGCGAGCGCTTGATGACTGGCATGAATAGATTTTGCACACCGTTGCTTCCATTCGTCTTGAGTTATGGCGCTGTTTTGGGCATCCCAGTAGGATTCAAAGATAAACTCATTATTGAGAACCACACGTATCGTGTTGGTATATTCCTGCCATACAAATTCAGCCAGTTGACCCTCATTGTCTAGAGAGACAATCTTTGAAAGGAATTGCTGAAACTTACCTCGCTCGCTCATTAATATTGAACGGTCAATGTGTTGAGCATAGGCTGCGTTAAAGGCGATCCAGTAGAAGATAAATTGGCTGTCTAAATCGCCCGATTGTTCGGCTTTGTTGAGCCAACTTAGTGCTCGATGGACACGAACCGCCAATGATCTTGTGTGTTGATCTCTGACTTCTCTGTGTTTCGATTTTAGCCTTTCGTAGTGCATACCAATCCTTTGATAATGCCTGTAGGGTTGATTTTCTAGAATGCAACAAAATGAGTAAGCGGTGTTAAGAGGTGGATCAAGAAACGGACGATTGATGTATCAAATATTGGCATGTACCAAAATGGGACACTTATGTAAGTGATAGGGATCAGATAGGATAGTCGTTGAATTTATCGGGAAGAGGGTTCCATTTGAGTCGTTCAGAAAATCACGAAGGTAATAAGCAACTTATATTAGATAAAGCGAAAGGTGCAATGACGGGTTTGGCTATGGGAGATGCGCTAGGCACAACACTGGAGTTTTGTCCCAAAGATAGCTATTCGCCACTAACAGATATAGTAGGTGGTGGCCCATTTCACTTAAAGGCAGGTCAATGGACTGATGATACTTCGATGATGTTGTGTTTGGCAGACAGTCTTTTGGCTGTGGGTAACCAAAACGCTGAAGACCAAATGGAACGTTACACGGCTTGGTGGAAATTTGGAGAAAACTCGGTCACTGGTCAATGTTTCGATATCGGCAATACAGTTCTTGACGCTTTAACCTCTTTCGAATCTACGAACGTTGCTATTGCAGGTTCAGCTGATGAATGGAGTGCCGGAAATGGCAGCTTGATGCGCTTAGCCCCCATACCTATTTTCTATTCTTCTTTCCGGTCAGTCGGCGAAGATGACGCTGTTAAAGCGGCAAGGCATAGTTCCGTTACCACTCATGCGGAGAAAAGAGCTGTTGAGTCCTGTGAAATTATGGCTTGGCTAATGTATCGAATATTTGATGACCTGAAAGGTACGTTAAGTAAAGCCGAATTATTCGCCCAACTGGAAAACTATTGGGGTAGCGCAGACATTCACAATGATTTACGTGAGATAGTGAATGGTTCATTTATAACTAAGACAAGGCAACAAATTGAGGGGAGTGGATTTGTTGTTAAGTCGCTCGAGGCGGCATTGTGGTCTTTTGCTCATAGCAGCAGTTTTGAGCAAGGAGCACTATTAGCGGCAAATTTGGGCGCTGATGCAGATACGACGGCTGCAATCTACGGGCAACTCGCTGGCGCATTCTATGGATATAGCCAATTGCCAAAGTTATGGCTTGAGAAACTAGCTTGGCGAGAGCATATTGAAGAGCAAGCAACATTGCTGGCAATGCTTCCTACGTTTGAAGATCTTGCTTCAATGCTCAACCAGATAACGAGTATGCCTGAAAGCTCATTGCAAGAGTCTATCTATCCGCTGTTGTATGACTATGGCTGTATCTTGGTTGATTACCGTTGGATGGATTTTCCCAATCGAGCGCTGATCGCGACTGATCTCAGGGCCCCTGTTGCAGAGAGTTATCAAAAACAGCAGTTTCTTGAGCGCATGAGCTATGTTGAGGGCTTTCAAGTGATCACAACCATCATTAGAGGCGACAGATTTAATGATGGTTTATGGCAAAAATTTGTAGACGATGGTTCACTATACGTCTGGCTAGAACGAATGACACAATTCGCAAATAATAATGAAAATATTAGAGGTTAAAATGGAACAACAGGTTCAAAGTTTGTATGCCAATATCACGTTAAACGATGTTCAGTTGGCCGCAATTTACTATCCAATTTTAGTGGATCTTGCTCGTCATAAGCATTGCCTGACTTATGGTGAGCTGGTTAAGCGAGCTAAAGAATCACATCCTGATGCTGAATACGTGCAACGTGCGATACCCGTGTCGGCTGGTCGCAAGCTTGACGTTGTACGATTGTTTACCTCTGAGCGCGGCTTACCTGATGTGACATCCCTTATTATCAATAAGACTGCGGGTGAATGCGGTAATGGCGTTACTGAGTACTTCGATCCCGTTAAGTTAAGAGGCGAAGTGTTTGCTTATGACTGGTCTTCAGTCTCTGACGATTTTGATATGTACATTGAAACGGCGGAACAAAAGGCTACCCCTCCCGTTAGGCTTTCACGTGCTGATGCAATGACAATGACGTTGGACTTTTTTAAAGCCAACAAAGCAAGTCTTCCGAAAGCTACTTCCCAACATAGAGACGACATCATCAACTTGATCCTTGATGGGTATAAAACTGAAGAGGCGTTTAAGTTGGTTGGTGATAGCCTATAAATTGGCTTTTATTGGCGAGGTGAGATGAATCAATCAGATAGTTTTGGGGAAAATACGATGACGAACGAAAACTTAACGGCGTGTCTTGCGAAGCAGTTTTGTGATGGGTTGTGGGATAGCTACACCAAAAAGTATCCCGATTTCCTCAATCGTATAAGTCCCATATTTGTGCATTTGGCGATTTATCAGCACCTCGTTAGCCAGCGCTCTATCATTGGCAGTAAAGGGCGACAACGTCAGCAAGAGTTAGTCGAATCGTTTGAGCAGTGGTATGAGGGAATAGAGCATGCTCGTGCCATTGATTGGATTGACCTAAATCTCGCAGCGCTAGATACAATTCAGGGCAATACAGGCGACTATAGCTATGGCTTTGATGCGGCGGGGGGCTTTATTCGTGATGATGGTACAGAACAGGCCTGGGAAAGCAGTATTAACCACCAGCTTTTTCAGGCATTGCCAATAGTATCTTCAATTGTTGACGCCAATAACCATAATAAAGAGATCGTTAGGCAAATTGAGAATCTGTTATCAGCTCTTGTACCTTTTCCAATTACCACTCCGATACCTGGCGAGCTAGAATTGTTGTCGCTAATGGTCGATGATATTTCACGCTTGTTGATTGGTAAACCACATGATGCGGGCAAAGCGCATGCTTTAGATGGCTATTTATATCTATTTCAAAGTGCGGTACTCGGGAGCCATAGAACCAAACAAGAATGTGTCCAGCTCGCGATTTCGATTCATGAAAGAGTTACGAATATTCAAAACGAGGGGAGTGTGCCTCGGCTCATTGATTCATTCTGGCAAATGGGTTTTGGTTACTCTGATGAGTTAGTTAAAGACTACAACCAACTGGTTGTAATGTTGGATAGCCAGGTGTGCACCGTGCATAGAGAGGATATCGATGATGGCTTTGAGCTGAGTGTTTGGCGCTATCCGTTTAAGGAACAAACGCAGCAAAAGATTATTCTAAGAGGTGACGGAAAGTTTAAGCTAATGGGCGAAAAGCCGCTCATTTTTGATGATCCTCGTATGGTTGTAGATCTCTTGATGAGTATGGCATCACGTGACAGTTAATAAGATCGTCTGGAGAGTAATAGTCCCACTTGTTCGGGGAGTATGTCTCGTGATATCGCCACTGTTACTTCGCTATATCAGGAGAATCAATAGAAAACATATTCCACTCGCCAACTCATGCCAGGAAGTTGTCCCTTTCTTGTCGGTTTACTTCAGTAATGAATTGTTGGCCAAAACGAAGGTGATTTATGTCAAGGAAGTGCCAAAATTACTGCCTTCGGGGTTGTTATTTGGCAAGGCGGCAGGGATTGCCCTTGAAGACACCGTCTACGTGAAAGAAGAATATAGATATCGCTGGCACCTCCACTTTCACGAACTTGTTCATATTCAGCAATGGCAACGGTTAGGGTCGATTGAGTTTTTGTCTCAGTATATCGTTGAGGCATTGACTCGTGGGTATCGTTGCAACAATTTTGAAGTGGAAGCCTTCGAGCTTGAAGAGCGGTTTAAACGTAATGATGTTTTTAGGATTTGTTGACCTTTGCGGCTTTGTTGATCAAATCAAGCGACCCGATATAGATCTTGCCGTTTGGGTATGTGATTTTGTAGATAACCTTGCTATTACTATCCATATTGACCTTCAACTAAACTGTTTATTCATAATCTTTTAACATTAGAAAATGTTGGTCAATATGAACATCGTCGTTTAGAGAAGAGTATCGACTCTAAACGGTTTTGGGGCAAAACTAAGTTAGCGACTAGCTGTATTCAATAAACTAGCAGCAACTGTGCTTTTAGAGCAGGGGCCTATTCCAAACAATAGATCATCTGGAAGGGGAAATTGAAGTGGGATAGTTGAGAGATCGCTATGATCTAGATACATATCTAACTTGGCTCTTATTCTGGTATGTACTCTATAAGCTCTTCGATCTTGCATTCGAAGAATTTACACAATTCATTCAAAGTGGTCGTTGTGGTTGTATAACCTTTGTTATTAGCAAGCTTTGACATCGCGGAGCTTTGAACTCCAACGGCTTCGGCAACTTCAGATAAAGTAATCTTACGTTTTTCGCGTAACGATTTAATCTCTAATAATTCTTTTATCTTATATCTAATCATTTCTATATAATTATTTGGTATATAAATCGTCTTGATGGGACGAATTAATGGCTCTATAGTTTGTCTTGTCAGGACGAAAGTTATTCTTGGCTAGCAAATAAGGAGGTCATTATGGACCAAACATTATTGACTGCAAAAGAGCTCGCAAGTCGTATCAAATTTAGCGCCAACTATATTAACGCGACATTGCGAGACTCTCTTTTCATCGAAGGTAAGCATTACATCCGACCTTTCAATGGTCGCAAAATTCTCTACATTTGGGAAGCAATTGAGCGGGATTTGTATCAATCTGCATCTCGAAATCAAAATATAATTCCAATGGCAGGAGGGCGTATCTGTTATGGGTAAAGTACGAGAACGAAATGGAAAACTATTTCTGGATTTTAGGTACAACGATATCCGATGCAGAGAACAGACTGCCTTACCTAATACCATTCAGAATACCAGGAAGTTGCAAAAGCTGCTTAATCAGATAGATGCAGACATAAGACTGGGGTCTTTCGTCTATAGAGATTACTTTCCAAGCTCAAGTAGAGCTGCTCGATTTCTTGAGGAGGACTGTAAGGCCGAAAAGGTAAAGCAAGAAATGTTGGGGAGTTATAAAAGTGCAATACACGAAGCACAAGGTACTTCTCTTATTTCATTAGAAGACTTTGCCGCTGAGTGGTACGAAGAAAACGAAAGTCGATGGAAAGAAAGCTATAAGGAGAGTATTCGTTTATACCTTTACAGATACCTTGTTCCACACTTTGGAAGTACTTCTATTGATCAGATCTCTAGGCCAGATATTTTGAAGTTCAGAGCTGAATTAGCTAAACCAAAATCGGGTAAGAAACTATCAGCAGAGTTTATTAATCACGTGATGACGCCATTAAGGATGATGTTGTCAGAAGCTGCAGATCGTTATGAATTTAGAACTCCGTTTGAAAATATTAAAGCGTTGAGAATTGATAGAAGAGACGTTCAGCCGTTTAGTATTGAGGAAGTAATGCAGTTTCTCGACAAAATTAGGGAAGATTACAAGACGTATTTCACTACACGCTTCTTTACTGGGATGCGGACTTCAGAGATTGATGGTTTGAAGTGGCAATACGTAGATTTCAATTTGAAGACAATTTCTGTTCGTGAAACTTATGTGCATGGGCGAATGGATACAGTTAAGACGACAGGTTCTACTAGAGATATTCAAATGAACTCTCATGTTTATGAGGCTTTGGAAAAGCAATTCAAGTTAACAGGGGAAGGAGAGTTCGTCTTTACAAATGCTTCAGGGAACCCTTTGGACAAAGGGAATGTCCGTGACCGAATTTGGAAGCCTGCGTTAAAAGAGATGGGGTTGAAGTATCGTCGTCCATACGAAACGCGCCATACTTATGCCACTCTGATGCTTGCCGCTGGTGAAGCCCCTGAGTGGATAGCTAGGCAAATGGGGCATACGACGACCAAGATGCTTTTTCAGACATACAGCCGTTTCGTACCTAATTTAACTCGGAATGATGGAAGTGCATTTGAACGTCTATTGAAAAAAGTTAATAGTGGTGGGTTAGGAGGTGATAAATGAAGTATTCTCCTTTGACAATCCATTGCACTAGTTTGTGCTTCGATGTGATTCAAGGGCAACATTTCAAAGCCATGTCACATCAGGATATCGATGAAAACTATCAAGAAGTCTATTGTTTGGTAAGAGAAAGAACGTCATTATACCCAATGCATTATGTAAGAGAGCATAAGTTTGTGAGTGAGGTGGCGGAAGTTGTAGTAACGGTGCTTCATCACTGCTTGAATGAGCCAATAAAGCGGGATTCTGATTGGGTACTTGAAGTTATTGAAGCATCAATTGATAAGTCAATAAAACGATATGTAAATTGAATGCTTAGCTTTATTGCTCATAGCTCATAGCTCATAGCTCCTAGAACGTCGATGTTCGCTCGAATCTAGGGGCTAAAATATTATTGTTACTTCGTATCCGCCCCATGAACCCA
>NZ_JBFRJZ010000117.1:0-4752 GCF_041469125.1 Vibrio sp. 10N.286.51.E5
CTTGGCCGCATTCTGCGCTATGTATGAAGAAAGCTTAATAAAGAGCGCACAACCGTACGTGAACAGATCAAGGCACTTGAAGACAGTTTTTGCATCGAACTGTTTATTATCGAAGGAAAGCAAGCATTACCAACGCAACAGGCAAAAGCATTGTATCGCCAAGCCAAGGTGTTGGTAAAAAATAGCGACTTGCTGTACGAGAGAATGATAAATGCTTATCAAAAGCCTTTTGACTCACTGGTCATATACCATGACGCTTTGGTACCCAGTTCAACAATCAAAGACATCAACCGACTTGTTAAGAATGCGCTTCCCACACTTAGATTGCACTGGCTTCAGAGGAACCGAGATGAAGTGATAGATGCTTTAATAGGCGATACGCCATGTTTTGCTATCATGCAAAGTAAGCTGAAAAACTTACCCTCGCGCCCTTTTCGTTACAACTATTTAGGCACGGTCCAACACCACTTTTATTGTGCTGCTAATCATGTATTGGCCAATCAATGTAAAGTTCATATTGATGAGCTGGAGATAGAGACGCAGTACATCACCGAAAGCTATCACAATAGTAACGCTGACCTGTTTTCTATCTCCACGGATTTGAGGGTAGTCAGCAACAATGAAGTTTTGCTAGAACTACTTGGTGACGATGGTTGGGCGATTCTCAACCGCTCGGTGGCAGATAAATGGGTTTCAAAAGGCATATTGAAAGAACTGCCTGTATCGGAGGTGTCGAACGCACTTAGAATTCCACTATCGTTATATTGTTCTCTGGAGTTTGAAGGCTATCAAGAGGTTCAGTTGCTGGAATCCATTATCACCGATTATACTCAATCACTATTTCGCTAAGTCGAGATTGCCCAAATTTGCTATTCCCGCCTCAATACAAGTAGCGAGAGGGGCATGTCTTTCACATCCGGTATAGACATTTATTTTAAAAGACGAAAAGTTATTCAAAGATAGCTAAATTAGAATAGTTGTCTTGAACTCAGTTGTTAAATTCAATGGAACTAGATCTAGAGACTAAGAACTGCTTTGGCTGCATCATTAATCGTAACAGCCTTATGCCGAAACATTGTTGCAAAACGACTCACTAGAGGCAATAACAAAGCCTTAGTTAATTGTGGTTAGATATTAAGATTGATGAGGAAGCGATAGCTGAGTGAAAGCGAGACTAACGGGGTAGGCCTCGCAGATTAGGCAACTTCTCCATTAGTACCGCAGATAGTGATATGCGTTTTCTCTATACCATAGAGTGGAACGAGGTTTTCTAGACTCAGAGTTTCCGCTGGCTAATACCCCTCTTGTTAATCCACATTACACCTATATATACCGTCGTGTTAAGAGTGTTTTTCATTTAGAGCCGAAATCAGATGAACAATACAACGATGCCACTGGTCTCAAGGTTTATGGCGAAGGTGGGTGGAAGGTCAAGAAGCATGGGACTGACGGAAAGTGCAGAGTCTGGCGTAAGCTAGATATCGCAGTAGATACAAGCACCCACGAAATAGTCGAAGCCCAGCTGAGTTTATCTAACGTGCCCGATGCTGAAGTGTTCTCAAATTTATTCAAATAGATATGCCATAAAATTGTTGAGATATCTTGAAATGGCACTTATGGCACAATGGTTCACCAAGATGCCGTTTGGCCAAGCAAGCGGTTACGCTCATCTAGCTATCTGATATCAAGGCAATGTTCGCAATTATGCGGTAGATTGTCAAAAGCCATGCGGCTCGAACAAAAAGTGTAAACAGAAGTATGGTTACCACAAGCGCTCATCACCTTAAACCACAATGTATCGCGCGAAACCGTTACTGGAGACTTACTCAATGCTCAACGCACTGAACAAGCTTACGGGCTAGGTTTGCCTGAAACTCAATATATCGTTTAGGGAAAAAGCAACAAAGCCTCCTTCCGCCAATCCTGAATAACTCAACGTCAACGCCCAATTCCACAGGCTTTGACCTATTCGCATATACGGTGCGATCTTTACCTAGTTTTCTGTCCATTTGCTATAGCCTTCCTCTTCTAAAATAGTACAAACTCTATCAGAGGTGAATAGGAAAATAATAATGTTGGATATGGCCTTACATAATGAATTTTTTGGGTAAGTTAAACAATGTTATTCTGATTCTACACCAACAAAAAGAATAGAGGCTAAGGGAAGCAAGCTTCTGTTTTTAAGACAGAATAGGCACTTATTCAAAAACTGGATGTCAGTGCCTAACCAGAGAAAACAAAGATATTATGCAAACAAAAACATGTTTCTTGCGCCATTCGATGGTCCTAGTTTCAATTAACTCAGCTTTTCAGGAACAGTGCTCGAACTGTCAGAAATAACAAGAGAAAGATCAACAGTTTCTATCGGTACAAATAACGTCGGTGACCAAGCCGGGATATCCATAGAAGGAACGAACAATGAAGTATGCAAATATAGCGACTATAGTGGTAAGTGCTTAGATGCTTATAACAAAGATATGCAAAGCGCCTTTTGCATCGATTAACTAACTACATTAAAATGTAAATAAAGAATCGCTGTGTAAACTCAAAAATACAAAGATGAATATTACCCCTAATAGGAAACTCGAGCTCAGTTATAGATCGATATTTTATAAATCCGTTGAGGTGTTTGTTGGGACATTATTCTAAACACAGTTTTTGATGTTCCATTATATATCCCAAATTATATTGATATATCCGAAATTGAATCGTGCCGTATTGCTACATCCCGATGAAGTTGAAGTAAAATGGTGAAAATTAACGAAGAATCCAATGACGAGCGATGTCGTCGCTTAAGCTATAAGCTCAAATCATTATTAAAAGAACAAGGTTTGTTTTAGTTAAAATACAAACACTTGGGGGATATAAATGCATACAGATACGATTAACTTAGATTTATCCGAATGCTACTATTTATCGGTTATGAAAGTACTGAAAATTGAACAAGAAGCGTATATCATGGCGATATATTGCAAATCTAGAGCTACGATAGTAGCTGAAATACCAATAAAAAAAATAGAGTATTATCTAATGCGGGTTATTTATGATTACGCTGGTATAGATGTGATATCGACTAGGGAGCTGGAAAGTAAGCTAATTGACCTAGGCATAAAAGTATCTTTTTTTACAGTAAAAAATACAGTCGCTTTCTGTAGGGCTAACTTTGTTAAATTGATATCTCTATGTAACGATAGTGAGCAAGTTGTAATAAATTCAAGTGATTTGATAAAAAACAAGTTTGGGAAAGGGTTTTATTTTGGTTACAATAAATACTCTATGCCTCTAAAAAAAATTTCCTTTGAATGTTCGCGTAAAAAAAACACATTGGAGCAAGTAAAAACCATCTTTGTTTTTAAATGGAAGTCCATGCTGTTAAGCTTATTTGCCGCATTGACATTAAGCTTATTCTCCATCATTGTATTTTCATACTATCAGGCATTAAATTTATCACTTAAGACAAGTAATTATGCAAGAGAAGTAGGGCAGTTTTTGTCAAATATTGAAGGGGTTGACTGCAGTACCATAGCTCGTCCGCTAGAAATTCCGACTATTGGCAACCTAGCATATGGTATCTACTTGCAAGAAGGTAAAAAATGCTATTTTCATAATGGTTTTGGTAGTTATTATAATGTTAGTAGTGTTGGTGTTAAAGATCTTAAAAAAAATAAACTCTACACATATGCCTATTGGCAGTTGGAAAATGGCACATACTATCATTTCACCAACATTAAAAAATTAGAAAGTAGATATAATAGTTGGACATCAGGCACAATTTTTGGGGGGGTGTCAGTGGAAGTTAATGGGAAAGTATTATTGTCACAAGGCGTCAATAATGGATTAAGCTATAAATTTGATGACCTTCCTGCAAACGTTAATGTCGAATACTATTTTGACTACCAGAGTGTAGCTATTTGGTTTTTTATGTTGTTTTCTTTATACTTTACACTGTGTCTAAATAAGTTTTTTCTATTTGTTAAAGCATTGTCAGTTCTAAAAAATATGAGATACAAAGTAGAGCCGATCGTTAATATAGATGAGGGTGGTTCGGTTTCCGGTTTTTATTACGGTGAGGTGCTCAGTAAAAACGAGCATTTGGGGATATTAAAATCACTGCCTATCCTTCGGCGAGGTAATTATTTAGGTATGTATACTATCGAAATGATTGAAGATATTGATTGCTATATTCAAAAGTCTGAAAGGGATGTTAAATACGGGTTAAACTTATGTCCGTCTGTAATTAAGTATGATTGGTGCCAACTATATAAGACCATTTCAAATTTAAAGAATAAAGATAAGTTAATAATAGAAATAACCGAAGATTCAAGTATTGAATACGGTGAAGAGCTAGTTGACAAGATTAATACCTTGTCATCATTGGGTATTACGGTGGGTTTTGATGATTTTGGTGAAGGTAATAATAACATTAATATGCTCGACGTTTTAGATGTGAAATTCATTAAATTTAGCCGTGAATATATCTTCAATAAAGATGGGGCCTTGAAGGAGAACTCAATTTGCTTCATGAAGCTAGTAAGAGAGTTGTATGCTGTGAAAATAATTTGTGAAGGTGTGGAAACTAAAGAACAGTCAAATCAATTGTCAAAGCATGGTCTCAATGTACAGCAAGGTTACTTATTTAGCAGTGTGTGAATAAGTAACTATTACTAAGCCTTTAAAAGTCTGATGTAGGTGGTTTTTATCTTTCTGTACGGTGGATTATCCATTTTTCGTACAGGGCGGGATCGCACTTTG
>NZ_JBFRJZ010000118.1:0-535 GCF_041469125.1 Vibrio sp. 10N.286.51.E5
GAGCCTGTAATTTAAATTGTGTATCTGCTTATAATTAAGCCAGTCATGGCTAAGGATAAGCAATATGGACAAGAAAGCTTTAGAAGCCTTCGCTCGCGAAGCCGCTAAGTCAATTAAGACGCCTTCGGATCTTGATGACTTCAGGAAAATGTTAACCAAGGTGACGGTTGAGACAGCTTTAAATGCTGAACTTGATGATCACCTTGGCTACGAAAAACACTCACCGACCAACGATAGTAATAGTCGAAATGGCTACTCTTCTAAGCGCCTACTTACTGACAATGGTGAGATCCAGCTAGAAATCCCTCGTGACCGTGACGCGTCCTTTGAACCCAAGCTCGTTCGTAAGCATCAAACTCGATTCCAATCGATGGACGACAAGATCTTAAGCTTGTATGCCAAAGGAATGACTACCCGAGAAATCGTCGCAACCTTCAAAGAAATGTACGATGCTGATATCTCCGCCAGTCTAATATCGAAAGTCACTGATGCTGTTTTAGAACAAGTTGTTGAGTGGCAAGCTCGCCCTCTTGAT
>NZ_JBFRJZ010000118.1:1228-2011 GCF_041469125.1 Vibrio sp. 10N.286.51.E5
GCCCTCTTGATTCGGTTTACCCCATCGTTTACCTGGACTGCATTGTTGTGAAGGTGCGCCAAAATAAGCAAGTCATCAACAAAGCCATTTACCTTGCTCTCGGCGTCAATATGGAAGGTCAGAAAGAACTTCTTGGGATGTGGATGTCCGAAACTGAAGGCGCGAAGTTCTGGCTCAGTGTACTTACAGAGCTTCAAAATCGGGGTGTGAATGATATCCTCATCGCTTGTGTTGATGGCCTCAAGGGCTTTCCTGATGCCATCAATGCCGTTTATCCAAAAACTCAAATCCAGCTCTGTATCGTACACATGGTACGAAACTCAATGAAATACGTTCCGTGGAAAGACTACAAGACCATTACCGCAGACTTAAAGGAAATCTATCAAGCTACGACTGAAGATGAAGCACTGTTGGCGTTAGAGCACTTTGGTGATAAATGGGATGACAAGTACCCTCAAATCAGTCGCTCATGGACGGCTCATTGGGATAATCTCAATACTCTGTTCAGCTACCCTCAAGATATCCGTAGAGCTATCTATACAACGAATGCGATTGAATCTCTGAACAGCGTTATAAGAAAAGCGACTAAGAAGCGTAAACTGTTCCCGACAGATGAATCGGCAAGAAAGGTGGTGTACCTAGCGATAATGGATGCTTCCAAGAGATGGACAATGCCAATCCATCACTGGAAACAAGCTCTAAACCGCTTTATGATTATGTTCGAAGACCGACTAACTGAATACTTATAACCAAGAGCAGTTACACAAAATTATTTACAGGGTC
>NZ_JBFRJZ010000119.1:0-228 GCF_041469125.1 Vibrio sp. 10N.286.51.E5
ACACTACGTATTAGATGTTGTTTTTAAAGAGGATAGCTCTCGAATCACTTTGGATGGTGCCGTTGAGAACATAGCGTTGTTCAGACGCTTTGTAATGAACATGCTTAAGCAATGTGATTGCGGTGCGCCAAGTCAAAAGGTGAAGTTGAAAAAAGCGGGATGGAACGACGATTATCGGGCTAGAGTCTTCTTTGGGTTATAAATCCATCAAAGTATGCTCCCGCCCTG
>NZ_JBFRJZ010000120.1:0-1683 GCF_041469125.1 Vibrio sp. 10N.286.51.E5
TCAAACTTTGCGACAGAACCAAGCCTCCTGTATGGGAGGCTTTTTTGTTTCTAAATCGCGGTGCAGATCACTTTACGTTAAAAACTTGCAAGCCCTCTAGAGCTACCTAACGAAATCAAATTGCTGATCCTGAGAACTAGGCGAACACTCCCACATAGTAAGAGTCGGATTGCCATGATTGTCTAATCGGTGCTGGTCGACATCCAGGCACCGACGAGTACCGTCCATCTTGCTGCTGATGGTACGGTCCGAGTTCAGTAACCACTGCTGATTTTTGCCACTGTGACAACTATAGCCAATCACTGGCTGGCGATGATTATTCTGACCACTCTCTACATCGAGGCAAAAGTTTGTACCATTTATCTTCAACTGCTTGGTGTTGGGGTCATACTTAAACACCTGCGCCCCTGTCGCATGGCAGTTTGAGTTCAGCGACAGAGACTTGCTACTCGATACCCCCCCACGGAAGTCGAAGCAACCCTGGTACTTAGTATTCCTGATCGCAAACGGTTCGTCTTTCGTGATACCCGCCCTCTCGTTAAGGTCAATGACCTTAGATATTAGATCCTCTCCGGGAAAATCAGCCGCTACAATGCCAGCATAAACCATATCAGAGTTCTTCAAGTAGTCGCGTGTTAAGGTATTTGTCCCCTCGAAGGAAATAGTACATATACCAATAAAGCAACTCGTACGCGGGAAGTCAGGGTAGCTGTTCTTCCAGCCCGGGGTCGTTAAGCCTGTGGACAGACGCGATGCCCCCGTACCATTCGACATATGACCGCTAGCTACAAAGTAAGGGAAGCTACCGCCAGATGCAGACAGGTAGTTGATGTAACCCTTATCGCTTTGATTGGTATTAGCCTTTTTCAAATGCTCTTTTACACTCAACCACTTATCGTATAAATCCCAGTTAGTAGACATACTGAAATTGTCCTGGATATCAAACTGCGAGTACCGGATCCCTGTTACCTGGCTCCCCGAGTAATCTTTTAAAATAACTACCTTACCACGCACCTCACTGAGGCTTGGAATATACGAGCTTGAGCCTGTGTGCCAGAAAGTATCGCTAAAAAGGTTGATATGGTGATTAACATTTTCCTCGAAGTTAAACACCAATGACAAATCAGGCTGCTCCTTCTTGACCCGCATCAGTACCGTTTCGCTAGGATGCTCTTCGAGGAAGTCCCGGGTTATCGTCATTACCTCGTTGAAGGTTTGCCAGAGGTACATAGGGCCATGGTAGAGGTGAAGAGAGTCGTGCACGCTCTTAAGCCGGATGTCGAAATAACGAATACCGGCATCAAGCTGCTGGCGGATATCCAGGGTTTGGTTCTTGGTGATATCCTCATAGTGCCTCGAGGCCGTATCGTGGGTACCCGGAATCGAAATACGAGTAATTTTGGTCTCGTCCTTTATCGAGGCCATCCAAGAGGCGCGGTGGGTAAGCTCACCAGAGTCATGATAGTAGGCCCCATCTCTATGGGCCAGAGCAGGATTCCCTGCAAGAAAAATAACCAAGCCAATAACAATCTTATTCATAATAACAGTTCTCATATTAAAAATAACCTATACAAACTAGAGTATTACAGTCAAATATCTAACTAAATAGTCAACTAGAAGAGGTTTATGGAAGCAAAGTCAAAATGGGGTGTTCATTATTCCTAGGCGTTGTTGCCTAAATTA
>NZ_JBFRJZ010000121.1:0-1247 GCF_041469125.1 Vibrio sp. 10N.286.51.E5
GGCGTTGTTAATGATATGGACACTTCCACCCACCGTCTAAACTTATAGTCGGTAACATAAATGAGGAAGAGACCATGACCATTGCAACTTTAGGTATCGACTTAGCTAAATCTTCTTTTGCTCTTCACGGAGTAGATTCATCAGGCAAAGTTCTTTTGAAGAAAAATATCAGCAGAAAGAAGTTGTCCGAAACGTTGACCAATATGCCTCCTTGTCTTGTTGGTATGGAAGCTTGCTCCAGTGCTCATTATTGGGCAAGAGTATTCAAGCAATTTGGTCATGACGTTAAACTTATGCCTCCGCAGTTTGTTAAGCCCTATGTGAAATCAAATAAGAACGATACCGCTGATGCTGAAGCAATCTGTGAAGCGGTAACTCGCCCTAACATGCGTTTCGTACCTATAAAATCGATTGAACAGCAATCAATCCTTTCTGTTCACAAAGCTAGAGAAAGGTTAGTTTCAATGAAAACTGGCCAAACTAATCAATTACGTGGGTTGCTGGCTGAGTTTGGTCTTGTCTTTCCTAAAGGAAGTGCATCACTTAACAAGCAGCTCCCTCTGGTTTTAGAGGATGCTGAAAATAATTTGACGCCACCGATTCGCTGCGTGGTTACTCATTTAAAAGAACTAATTGATGAGCTTTCTTCACGAATTAGTGCGTTAACAAAAGAAATTGAACAATGGCACAGTACGAATGTTGATTCTAAAAGAATCGCAGAGATCCCTGGAATTGGCCCTATAACTGCCACCGCACTTGTTGCAAGTATAGGTGACCCCGCATCTTTTAATAATGGACGGCAGGTATCTGCATGGATTGGACTTGTACCTAAGCAGTTTTCAACGGGTGGCAAACAAGTATTGCTTGGTATAAGCAAGCGGGGGGATGGCTATTTACGAAGACTACTAGTGCATGGTGCAAGAGCTGTTCTTGGGCACTTAAATCAACAGCCAACCACTTATACTCACCGCTGGTTGAATGACTTACTGAAACGAAAACACAAGAATGTTGCAATAGTCGCACTAGCTAATCGGAATGCTCGAATTGCATGGGCTTTATTGGCTAATCAGCAACACTATAATCCTGAATTACTATCTATCTAAAATTGCGCATGAAGTGGAAATGAGAAAACAGGTAAGACCGTGAGTATGGAACTCTGATTTGATCTTAGGACTTTCAAGTTCGTGTTGTTGATAAGAGCATGCTCAGCGGAAATCATTAAGAGTCCTTGAACTCGGATATATGTC
>NZ_JBFRJZ010000122.1:0-9850 GCF_041469125.1 Vibrio sp. 10N.286.51.E5
CATTTAACGTTGTGTATTTTCCCGCTAAACGTTTTCAGTTCGCCTTTATTTTTGGGTTTGCGAGTATCGAATATTCGAACGTTATTCTTTAAGCTGGCTTCTAAAAATAGAGGATCATCGGTTAGGAATTCATGTAAGCCATTTACGATGTTCATTCCTAGTGACATGGCATTTAAAATGATGCTTTTATCTAAGTCAGATAAAAAGCCACTTGATGGCGCAATGCCAAAAATGAAGTAATCAGGAATGCTTTCTGCGTGAATGATAGCTTCTTCAGCATTAGCAAGGATCGGTATTCCATTGGCTTTGTTATCAAGAACTTCACCAGCATCTAAGCCAGCAGACTCACTATCAATAACCGATAGAATACGATAGCTTAACGAATGTCTCACTAACCCATTAGCGGTTTTACCATCAATTTTACCAAAATTACCTTCGCAATATACAATCGCAGAAGGGATTACAGGTTTTACTTTTTGAGCAAGTGGTAACCAAGGTGCGAAATGGGGTACGTCGTTGTTGATTTCTACATTTTCAATTCTAGTGAGTTTGAAGATGTTTCTTAACTTTTGGGTTGAAATGGACATAATTAAAGCCTGCGGTGAGGCTTAGGAGGGCAACTAAGGAGTGCCGAGATGCGAGTTCGGAAAAGAAAAGAAGTCCCCACTAAGCGGTAGGGATAACAACCAAGGTAACACACTCACCAGATTTTTGTTGATTATTATTCATACGCTTTCTAAGTCTATCACTTTCAGGCTTCACCTATACTAACGTGATTGATTAGATAGCTAATACTCATTGTTCAACGTTGCCGTATCAAACTCGCAGATTTACGGTTTCAAGATACTTTTTCTAATATCAGTTAAGTGAATTAGAGTTTTGAATCTAACACGTTTTTGTCCATAAATGAGTTGAACGACGCCGCTACGTGGTGTGATCACCAAGGGATTCTGTCGTATCTTAATTACTAAGCGATTCATGGGTTTTGAAAACGGAACACATCAACAATTTGTTGTCTAAAATCACCCACTACGTCGAAGTAGTGGCACTGTTCTTCAGAGTTGTGGTTAGATAAGGTGGCTGCTTTTTGTTCAGTTTTAGTTAGTTGTGTTTCGCCCCATGAAATCTGGGTGCCTGAACTTTTTATGCTTGAGTAGTTTGGTATCCGCGTGTTATGAATTTCTGAAAATGCAGCGTTGTTATGGGGCATGTGTTCTTGAAATACTACATCGTTCAAAGGGATCTCCTCTGCGACTCGGTTGGCATAAGTCACTAGGTTGGGTTCGGCAAAAGTATATAACCACGCTTCTTGGTTTATCCCTTTGTTTATCCTGAGAATACGCCCCAAGATTTGCCTGAAGTAAAGCTCTGTTTTAACCTTGCTAAGGTGGCAGCACACTTGAAGCCTAGGGATATCTGTCCCTTCGCTAATCATTCCCACACTCACTATCCAATCGGAATCGCTGCTTCTGAAGTCATCGATGATCCCTGAAGGGGCGTCATGCTTGTAAGTGACAAGAACCGCCTTTTTATTAAACTCTTCGGAAAGCATTGAGTGTATTCTTATCGCGTGCTCAACAGATGCCGCTACCACTAACCCTGCGGCGTTTGGTTTCTTTTCCTGAATCGCATCTAGCTTCTTTAAGCCTAATTTTATCAGGTATCTTATGCAGGTATCGTCGGTGATGATACTTTGATAGTAGCCAAAAGGTTCATCCAGATATTCACGGATGGATGAGAAGTGGCGAGTTTCTGAATCGTTAGATTTTGCAGTGATCATTTCGTTGTCGACTAAGACAATACTGGGTAAGCGACATACTTTATCTTTAACCGCTTGGCTCAACCCATAGACGTAGTTACATTCAATTTCAGCCGTGTTGATGTTGTAGCTTGATAGGCTTACCGGTGCTTTATCAGAACGCCATGGCGTACCAGTTAATGAAAGTGTGTATCGAGCGTGGGATTGTATGTGTTGAATAACTTTTTCACCCCATGCGTTTGCCTCTGTCATGTTGAGCCCCGCGCAATGATGAATTTCATCAAGGACAACCAGGACTCGGTGAGTTTGTAGCAAAGACCAAAAGTAGTCATCAAAGTACTGCAAACCTTGATAGGTATACGAGGCACCTAACGCTCCAATCACGCCATCAAAACGGCAGTTCAGGTGATTCTTAAAGGTGTAAGCTAACCCCTGCGATATGGCTGTTGATGGTGAAAAACAAAGGACAAAGTCGATAGCTTTTTGTTCAAATAGCCGAGAGGCAACTTCTGCCGCCATGACTGACTTTCCAGCCCCTGGCGTTGCAAGACAGAGGAAGTGAGACTGACCTTTCTGATAGTGATGCAGGGCCAGTTCGACGCACTCTGATTGCCACTGGCGCAAAGCTATCATGATAGTGCTAATGCCATTTTGATTGCTCTTATCTGACCAACCAATTTTGAACTTTGAATCTTGGTCTTGCTCCTTACATCATGTAAGCCTTCTTTTAAATGAGGGAACTCAGAGCTAAGGCCTTGATACGTTTGAAACTCTTGTAAGCAGGCTAAAAAGTCACTTTCACATTGCTCTAACCTTTCTTGAAGTACCGTTTTAGGCGAATCTGATTTGCTTTCATAAGAACTATCATTGTTTTCGCTGACTTTGGTAGTGCTGTTGTGTTTCGTTAATTCCCAGGTTGCTTTTGAAAACAGATCAGTCTTTTGATACGTCACTTTCTTGGTGCCTTTAACGCTTACTTTACACAGTAGCTGTTTATTTTCTAGGCGTAGGATATGTCGGTACACCAGTCGTCTCGCTGCTGCTTTATCTAACGTAGAACCAGCGAGAGCCAGATACCGATCCCTAAGTTCTAATACAGAGAAATCATCAAGTTGATCCTCAATGAGAATTTGATAGAGAAACGGAATTAGATGAATTGGCTTACTGGACATTTTGTTTACCGAAATTTCGAGTGGGATTTTAAATGCGGATTATAGTCCGTGGATTTATATGCCGCAAGTAAGGATAGTTTTCATTTTAACTTGGATTAAAAATGAAAGACTTAGCGGTTAAATTTGGCTCGAAATTACGTGAGGTACGCAAAGAAAAAGGCATCTCTCAAGATAAACTCGCGCTAATTGCTGACATAGACAGAAGTTACGTTGGCCGCATTGAACGTGGTGAAGTGAATATTACACTCGAAAAAGTGTATGGCTTGGCACAAGCCTTAGAATGTAATGTTGTTGAGTTGCTGCCAGCGCCTTAGGGTAAAAGTGTATTCATACCATTCAAGAACCATTGCGGTTGTCGTTAAGTATCTTGTATACGCTGTTTCTCGAAATGCCTAGCACACTAGAGATTTGTGTAATTTTTTGATGCTCAGAATGCATACTGATAACTTGTTGCTTTATTGCGTTCGAGATTGGTTTCCTACCTTTGTATTTTCCAGCGGCTTTTGCTGCCGCGATCCCTTCAAGTTGACGTTCTCTGCGAATGTTTAATTCAAACTCGGCAAAGACGGCCAACATATCGAGAAACGCTTTGCCGGATGCTGAATCTGTTGAGATAGGTTGTTCTAAAGCGGTCAGTAGGATTTGCTGATCGTTAAAGGTTTTGACCATCTGCTGCAAATCTAGAACAGACCTGGCGATGCGATCGATTCTTGTAATGACGAGAGTGTCTCCGGCTCTTAGGTATTCCATTAGATCCACCAAACCTTGACGTTTGATGTTTGACCCCGTTGAAGTATCAGAGAAGATTTTGATACAACCTGCTTCCGTGAGTTTCTGAATCTGGAGATCTAATGATTGCTCTGTAGTGGAAACTCGTGCGTAGCCGACCTTGCTCATTGAATTTGCTCATTTAGCATCTAGACTTATTGAACATAGTGTCATTTAAAGTGTTTATCCACTCTAAATGAACATTATTGAGAAGCAATGAGTTTGTTGAATTAGGGTATACCTTAAATGAAAGCCTATCGTCGTATGTTTTGGAAGCTGCTCGTTTAGGAAAGAGGAAACGCCATGAACTTTCGAGACCCCGAGTTAGTACTGACTAAGCGTTTTCGTGGCGGGAAGAAATCCTATTTTCAAGTGAATTCATTTGATGCCGAATGGGTGTCGTTACAGGATATAGAGCATGGCGAATGCTTTTCCTTTAAACGAGCGCAGTTAGAAAGTCACATTAACAGCGGTCTTCTTTTGGCTACGGTCAAAAATAATGTTCCTGACGCTTTATTTATCAATGCCGTTAAAAAGAAAAAAAAACCTGTAGCTGTTGGCAAGAAAGTGGAAATTGAAGCTGAAGTCGACCGTAGATATTTCTATGTTCGCAAAGTACAGGATTCTGATCTTCCTGCATTGTCAGCAAATCGGTTAACACCGTGGATTAGCAAGGTAGCTGCAGAAATCGAAGATGAATCCCCGCCATCATATAAAACACTCCTTCGATGGCTTAAAGCGTTTAATGAATCGGGATGGAAAAAAGCCTCACTGCTCCCTCGTCATCATAATAAAGGTAATCACTCCAACCGATTGCCCCCTGAAGTAGATCAATTGCTATCCCAGGTTATCGTTGAGCATGCTAGGTCTTCAGTGAGAGTTAATATAGGCAAAGCACATCGAGATTTTATTGAGCGAATGGAACGGCTGAATGAGCGTCGATGCAACGAAGGGCTACCGATGCTTACTCCAAGCAGTTATGAAACCACGTTACAGCGTTTGAGAAAATGACCATCTGGTTGTTTTGTTTTGTTTTGTTTTGTAGCCTTATAACGGAATGAATAATGAATTTTAGCGACCCTAATCTTATTCTTGTGAAGCGCTATCGAGGTGGCAAGTGCTCTCATTATCAGGTGAGTGATGTGAGCCGAACTGAAATCACCATCAAAGATATCGAACATGGTGGGTACTTTTCCTTTGCAAAAGACCAATTAGCATCGCATATAGAAAAAGGGCTTTTGATCACCATATCTAAAGACACTCTACCTGAAACCGTTTTTGTTAATCCCGTAGGCAAAAAGATTAAGCCCCAGAAGGAAAAGCCCCAAAAAGCAAAGCGAGAATTGGAATACGAGCAAGCAATGGAAAGACGCTATGCGTACGTGAGGGGAGTATTGGACTCTGATGTTCCGGCGTATACCCAAAAGCGACTTGATCCGTGGCTCGCTGCGTTTTCTAAAAGTATTGGGGATGCCAATCCACCAAGTTGGCGAACATTAGCAGAGTGGGTCAGTGTGTACGTTAGATCGGGTTGGCAAAAGAAAGCTTTGAAACCTGCTCATGCACTCAAGGGCAATCGAAGCCATTATATTGATGACGAGGTCGAAAAGCTCTTGCGACGCGTAGTAAGGGAGTATTCATTGAGGCAAATCAGAGTGAATTACACGCAAGCACATAACGATTTCTTAAAGCTAGTAGAAAAGCTCAATCAATCAAGAGTTAAACAGGGATTGAAACCAGTTAAAGCGAGCAGCTATCGCACAACGGTTAACCGGTTTCAGCTGTAGCTAGATTTTGGACAAAATATTGCCATGCGGTTTTTAAATGCAAATCGTTGATTCATTACACGTGCTAAGTTTACTTTGACTGCGCTGGTTACTCAATTCTGCGCCCGTTCCTTGAGAAAGTGAGCGCAGTGTTTGCAGTATGTTTAACCAGCGTAATCGTTTACTAGTTAATAGTTCTGCGGTGGGCTATCTGCATGCGCTAGTGTTATTTTCTAATGTAACCCTCTGTTTTTATTGTGTATTCATGCATCATGCGTTTGACGCTATTTACATGTTGCAACATATCTGCATTTTTTAGAAAGAACTTAAATCTGCTTGCTTCCGGAGGAATTTCACTTGGTACAGTTCCTGAGTCGACAGACCAGCGTTCTAATAATGACCAAGCAAAAACTGATTTTTCAACAACAACAAGAGTATCAGTATCACCCATACCAAACTCGATTCTAATCGCTTGTTTACCCTTTTCGTCTAAATCTGGATGTAGACCTAGTTGAATGGGTATTAGTGTATTCCATTCGTTATCATCATTAACCGTCGATTCGGATGTATCCTCTGTCGGTTTTATACGTTCAAATCGTGAAAAGTGGAAACTCTTAAAGATAGACTCTGCTGGATTATCTTTAATATCTTTGGCCCGAAACACCCAATTAAGTCCATCAAAAAACACAGTAGAAGGTTCTAGGATACGTTCGTCACGATAATCACTATTTGCTGAAATATAGTCACCTCGAACTCGTTTATTATCCGTAATTGCCCGCGTGATTACAGCGATAGATTCAGCATCAAGTTCCGTGGTTAAATCGCACGCTCTTTTGTAAATAGCCGATTCTTTTTGTTGTAATTTATGGCGGCAGAAACCTTCGAAGTGCATTTCCAAAGCTTTGCGAGCTTCAATTTCAACTAAGGGTTGATATGTGTCTAATCGAATTTGGTGTGTTTTTGGAACGATATTTTTATCATTGGTGAGCTGTTTGTACTCTGAAAGATCTTTTGTAGCTAATGGTTCCGAAATGCCAAACTCTTCGACAATTTCAGACCTTAGTATTTTACCACTGAATCTAACTTTAAAATCAATAAACGCGAGCCGTTCTGCTCTAGACTGGTTTCCGATTTTTTCTTTTAATTCATTGATACTGTACATTTTTATTATATCTCTTGATTTGGTTTCGTACTTATTTAATAACTATTTTAGCACAAATCGCTGTTTTTATCGCGACCAATTTAACGGTTGTTAATTATTTAATATTAAAAAATTAATAATAACAAATTAAAAAAGATGGCTTTTGATTGATCTGTGACCTATTGATGTGGCATAGTATAAATAGAAACAATGCTAATTAGCGTAGCAACACAAGAACTTAACAGGAAAATGATAGGAGTAGGAAAATGAAAAAAAATGGGCAACTAGCCATAAATGGCGTAATGGTTCGTAAGAAGAAATAAAAAAAGCACTTTCAGTGATAACTAAAAGTGCTTTTTTGCAGTGAGGTGAAGTTTATCCCTATTTGGCGTAGGAATAAAAGGCCCAACATTAAGAGGTTTCAAGCCCACAGAAAGGCAAGATTGCTCAGATTTGTAACGCAATCATACCTTCCAAATGTGTTCACCTCAATAACTGAATTCCCTCTTTAACTAGTTTTTGGAGGAATCTCAAATGAGTATTCGCCCTAAAGTAGTCCCAGTTTGCGCATACAAGCGTTACCGAAATGGTGTCTGGGAAGACGTGTGCTCACACACACGCTCACTACCTCGATGATCGAGTAATTACAAAATGGATGCGATTGAAAAGTTCAATCGCATCACTATCCAAATATCGTGAACACAAAACGGAAGAATGATTATGTGTAGAAAAGACCTTTTAAATGAGATCTCGGATACGTTACAAGAAATGGGGTTTATCGCAAGTAACACCAGAGCTCATTTCACCTACCAATCTAATATCAAATACCCAAGCATTTTTAGTGAGAAGAACAATTACGCTCACTACATTTTGTACACGCCTATTCGTACCATCCAAATTGTCGCTAAGTACCAACAATCAACCGGCACTGCGATGGAAAAACTTGGCTACACCGTGCTTGATGCCGCGCGTACTGAGTTTGATGACTACCTCGTGATCTGTGGCGGTGGTGAGTTGCTAAAAGGCAGTTGTGCGATTGATTTCCTCAATAAGCAGAAAAAGATAGCTCCTCGTTTGCATGCACTTCGTGTTCAAGATTTACCAGATTTAATCAAAGATGATTTAGACCGAAACGCCGCTTGACTGGTAAAGATTGAAAACAAGCGAATGAATATGTCATTCGCTTGGTGAGATCAAATAGAGGAGTCCTAGTGTGAAAAAACTGATCACTTTAACGATGTGTACACTGCTATCCGCTTGCGCAGCGACGGTGCCTAAAGAAGTTGTCGAACTGTCTTATCAAATGGAAAAAGACATGAGCCAGGTTGAAGAAGCTTATGTCACTTTGGTAAGACAGCACGTCTCGATGCTGAAAAAGCAAAGAGAAGACTATCTGTACCGAGAGTGGGTCCCAGTCATGCTCGAAGATTGGATTCAAACCGGTCAATTAATCGAAATGGCGCAAGGTACGGTTGTCTACGATGAGTCGATGGGAGGGTTTAAAACCGTCACTCAGCCTGATCGACTCTCTCAACTGAGCAGCATCACCGAGTGGGCATTAGCCGCATCAGAAGAAATTGAAGCAAAGAAACGAGAGCTCATTCAGCCATTAGAAGAGGCGGAGCAGAAGTTAATTGCTGATATACACCTTAGTTTCAATTTACTGATTCAAGGGAACCAAACGATTACCGCCCATCTCAATAGCATTCGAGAAGTGCAAGATGTTCAAAATAAGCTACTTGAACGTGCTGGGTGGGATGGCCTTCGTGACAATATCAATCAACAACTTAGCGAGTTATCAGAACAGGCTGTTACCGGCTTAGATGAGGTTCGTAAACTCGATAGTAAAACTCAAAAACAATTGGAGAAACTGCAATGAGTATGCGCACTTTAATTAAAAAGTCGGTTAACAAAGCGAATGCAAGCTTGGCTGATAGGGAAGCTGATTTGCTTAAAAATACGGACTTTTCCGATAGTACCCTGTCGCCCGGTATCTGTGAACATCATCTTTATTCTAGCCTGATTGACGTAATACATTCGGCAACTACTGCTAATGCAAATACCGCCAAATTAGAGTCAAACATTCGAGAATTAGGTGATGAGGCATGGCAATTAACCCAACGTATTTTAAACGCAGTTAAATAGGATCAGATTATGCAAATCGATATGCACTACTACGGAACGTATTGTCTGGCTCGTGCGGCTGGTCTTAGGCTTGAAGCGGCGAAAGTGATCGCCAATTCTGCGCAGTTTGTTGATGATAATGCACAAGAGAACGATATAGAGTTTGATGATGCATCGGCTTGTCGCGTTGAACCGACAGCCCATCATGTGGCGGACATTAGTAACATCAACCCGAATGAGCAACGTTTGGTTTGGGTTCCTTTTCACTTCTTGCCAGGTAACAAAGGTGAGTCGTTTACGGAGAAGTTAATCTGTCGTCAAGATAGCGAAATAGCTCGTGAAATGTGTGCCAACCATCTAGCACAAGTAAACAAGCCCTATTTTCTTCCCTTGATAGGTATTATGGCGCACGTTTACGCAGATACCTTTGCCCACTATGGCTTCTCAGGGGTCAGTTCGCGCAAGAATCGAGTCAATAGTGAGTCGTTTGATTTCAAAGATCTTAACGATGATATGCATAAGTACATCGTCGGTAAAAAAGATAATTTTTTTGCTCGTTTTAACCCTTTTGTACGGAATATTAAATCGCAGTTAGCGCAAGATCTGTCGGGTGCGTTAGGTCATGGTGGTGTCGTTACTTTCCCTGACCGACCTTACTTAAAGTGGCATTTCACGTATGAGGATGGTGTTCAGTCAGGTTGGCGCGACAACGTGGAAACCTTCATGCTTTATTGCCAGAAGACTCATCAAATGTTTTCTGAACTGGCAAATGCATCCCCTCAACTTTCAGATTTAGAGCAGCAGCAGACGTGGCAGCAGCTCGAGCCAAAAGTACGTGAGATCATTGAGTATCAAGCAAGGGGTGAAGAGCGAATTCTGAAATGGCAAACCGAAGCGATGCACGGTGAATTGTTTAACATTGCAGAAGCTATCCCACTATATCAAGACTGGAATGAGGGCTTTGAAGCATTAAGTACAGGTTGCAGCCATGATGCGATGTCACACCCCATCTATGGTTACTACCAAGCGGCTTCTTATCATCGCTGGTATGTTCTGCGTGAGCTTTTGCCTCAGCATGGTTTGATGGTGAGCTAGTTTTGGTTCATAGACAGGATCTTAA
>NZ_JBFRJZ010000123.1:0-845 GCF_041469125.1 Vibrio sp. 10N.286.51.E5
GAATAGCTCACCTGCTGGTGCAGATTCGCCGAATGTTGTCATACCGATGATCTTGCCACCGAAACCAACGTACTTGTACCAGAAGTCAGCGATGCCAGCTTCTACTGCGATACGAGCAGTAACGTCAGATGGAAGTACAGACTCACGGTATTCAGCATCTTGCTTGTCGAACGCGTCAGTTGCAGGCATAGATACTACGCGTACTGCTTTACCTTCAGCGGTTAACTGTGCAGCAGCTTCAACAGCAAGCTCAACTTCAGAACCTGTTGCAATGATGATTAGCTCAGGCTTGCCTTCACAATCTTTCAGGATGTAACCACCCTTAGCGATGTTAGCTACTTGCTCAGCATTACGATCTTGTTGTGCAAGGTTTTGACGAGAGAAGATTAAAGATGAAGGACCATCTTTACGCTCAATAGCCAGTTTCCAAGCAACAGCAGACTCAACTTGGTCACATGGGCGCCATGTGCTCATGTTTGGCGTTAGACGTAGAGAAGCGATCTGTTCAACCGGTTGGTGAGTAGGACCATCTTCGCCTAAGCCGATAGAGTCGTGCGTGTAAACTTGGATGTTCTGAACTTTCATCAGAGCAGCCATACGCATTGCGTTACGCGCGTATTCCATGAACATTAGGAACGTTGCGCCGTATGGTACGAAACCACCGTGCAGAGCGATGCCGTTCATGATAGCCGTCATACCGAATTCACGTACACCGTAGTGGATGTAGTTACCAGAGAAGTCAGTTGCTTCAAGAGACTTAGAACCAGACCACATAGTTAGGTTAGAAGGCGCAAGGTCAGCAGAGCCACCCATGAATTCTGGTAGCATTTGACCAAACGCTTCTA
>NZ_JBFRJZ010000124.1:0-9234 GCF_041469125.1 Vibrio sp. 10N.286.51.E5
GGCTTTGTTTCCTAATTGGATCTCAGATAGAAACGGCCAGTATGGGTGATTATTAGGCTATTTCTATCGTTTTAGGCATACCTAACCCTGTGAGCTTATTCAACGCTTTAATCATGGCGTAGGTTTCACCAACCTGAGCATTATAGTTTCTTAAACTTAATCGCCCACCAAACAGTGTCTTTACACGGAACATAGCCGTCTCTGAAAGTGACCGTTTATGGTAACCGTACTTCTTTTTCCAATGTTTATTTGAGCCGTATAATTTCTGGCAAGCTACCGCCAGATTACGGGGGTGACCTCGTAACCAAAAAGCAGCACCTTCTCTCGGTGGAATAAGTGGAACAGCTTGTTTAATACGTATTGCTTCGTAGCATTGTCTTGTATCGTAAGCTCCATCACCAGATATCTCATTGATTCTACGACGAGTTTGATTCAGTAAATTAGGAAGAGCTTCACCGTCAGTGACATTCGATAAACTTAACTCAGCCGCAATGATTTCATGAGTGCCAGTGTCTACGGCTAAATGGAGCTTACGCCAAACTCGACGCTTCCCGTCAGTACCATGTTTTTTTACTTTCCATTCACCTTCACCGTAGACCTTTAGCCCTGTTGCATCAATGGCTAAATGCTGTATTGCGCCTCGGGTCTTTGTCTTGAATGACACATTAACCGTTTTGGCTCGTTTACTGATGCATGAATAATGAGGACATGACAACGGGAGTTGAGCGAGTTTGAAAACAGAATCGATGAATCCTTGTAACGCTCTCAACGGCATCGCGAATACTCGTTTAACCATGAGGGCGGTCGTAATGGCTAAGTCACTAAACAATCGAGGTCGACCTCGTTTACCTTGCTTGAGTTGCTTCCACTGTTGAATCGCTTCCTCATCAATCCAGAATGTCCGTGAACCACGATTGATTAGGGCTTGGTTATATTGTTTCCAGTTAGTTGTTCTGTAGCGAGGCTTTGGCATTGCTCTAAGTATGTGAGTGAACTTAGATGATCTGATCGTAGCTTTAAGCATTAGTTCCCTGATTTAGGAAACAAAGCCGTTGTGCATCGTCTTCAATCACGACTATTGGTTCATTCAATTCAACACACTTTTCCCATAGCAAATAATGACTTGCAAAACACCCTAGTTCACCAGGCGTCATTTCATAACCTTTACAACGCATTCTCTTCTTTGAATTGTAATAACTAAAAAGAGGGTGTACGTCCTTTCTTCCATCAACTGCATCGAAAAACTTAAAATCCTGACCAATGTTAGCAAATTGTTGTTCGATACTAACTCTTCTTTCTAATGCATCATCTAAACTGATCACGAAAATATTCATATCAATTACCACTTTTATTGCTCATAACCAAAGACTAGACTTTCAAAGTCTTTTTCTTCCCAGTGAATAAGACCTTTAGATTGCTCTTTTCTAAATGATCTTAAAAGTCTATCCAAATTACTCGGGTATACTTTCTCATTATTTGACTCATAACATTTATCAAAGTCTATAATCCATACATTATTACTCGAATCAATTAAAATATTATGGATATTGAGGTCTGTATGAATAACCCCAGCTTTATGAATTTTTGATATCTCTTGACCTATTTTCTTATACATATTTTTAGACAGCTTTGCTTGCCTTAGAACCCCGACTAAATCCTGAGCTTCAGTAACCCGCTCACTAATAAGGTCTGCCTGGTAGGTAACTAGGCTTCGTCTAGCAATTGCAGCTATCGGCCTCGGCACGTTAACCCCAGATTTATTCAACTTTAACAACAATTGAAATTCTCGAGCACTTCGTGTGCTGCACCATCCAGTAAAAAGGTATCTATCTTTTACAAGCTTCCCAAACAACCCTCCTCGGAAGTAGTGCCTAAGGGCAGCCTGCATTGCATCTAGCTGAATAAACCAGGTTGTTCCTCTTCCTTTAGCTGATCCAACAACTTGATTTTTATCTTCCCAATATTGGACATGAAACATTTCTTCAGAAGGAGTTCCTATAATACTGCTATCAAACCAAATCATAGTGTTAGATTGTTTCTTCTGATCAACTTTCATTTCTATCTCTATTATTTTACCGTCATACGCGCATGGTTAGCATCTGACCATGCTATCATGGCTTAACAAGATGATCTAAAGCACGACTTAATCTCACCTTGTAATTTTACATTTAATTACCTTAGCCGCATAATTTACCTGTATCGAATTTCTAACTGGTTCAAACCATGCTTACTTATGCCCCTTCTTCAATCTGTATTCTTCGTTTATCCGCAATTGGTGACGTTTGCAATACCATAGCATCCGTTCAAGCTATCCAAAAACAGTGGCCTGAAACTCAAATAACGTGGATTACTGGTAAACTTGAAGCTCAACTCCTCCAAGCAGTAAATGGCATTGAAGTGATTGTTTTTGATAAAAAAGCGGGACTCGGTGGCTATAAGTCATTATGGAATCAGCTGAAAGGGCGTAAGTTCGATGCCTTGCTTCATATGCAATATGCGATTCGAGCAAGTGTAGCTACCTTGGGTATTAACGCAAAGTATAAGCTGGGGTTCTCCCCTGAACGCAGCCAAGATTTTCAAACGTTGTTCACCAACGTCAAAGTGCCTTCTCCAGCGTCTCTTCATGTCGCCGATGGTCTAATGGCATTTGCTCATAAAATTGGTGTACCTCAATCTGAGCTATCTTGGTCTTTGTCTTATTCTGAAGAGGACAAGGCTTGGGCGGAAACAAAGCTAGACTCAGAGAAACCCAACTTATTATTGGTTCCCGGAGCGAGTAAAGCATACAAGAACTGGAATGCTGAAGGCTATGTCGATGTCATTAATCATGCGCGAAATAATGGCTGGAACGTCATCCTGGCAGGTAGCCCAGCAAAGATAGAAGTTGACCTAGCCAGCGATATTCAAACACTACTTCAAGAGCCTTGTTTAAACTTGGTTGGTGAAAGCTCCATCATGCAAATGTTATCGCTGATAGACTTAGTGGATATTGTTATTGCCCCAGATACTGGTCCAGCTCATATGGCAAGTGCGATGAAAACGCCAATTATTGGCTTATATGCCCACCATAACCCTATTCGTGTAGGTCCTTATAACTACTTGAAGTATGCCGTATCTGTCTATGAAGAGGTTATCTTTGCAGAAACGGGAAAAAATAGTCAAGAATTAGGTTGGCGAACTCGAGCAAAAGATGAAAAGGCAATGGACAGGATTTCCAGCGATAGCGTTGTGACTATGTTTGATCAAGTTGTCGAAGATTTGTATCCGCAATACCTGTAAACTCTACCTTTAGAATAGTGTTCAAGAAGGAATCTACCTTGTCTAAACCCACTTTAGCCGTTGCCTTAATCGTAAAAAATGAAGAGAAGCACCTTAAAGCTTGTCTAGACACAGTAAAAGATTGGGTCGATGAGATTGTTCTTCTAGATTCAGGTAGTACTGACAGCACTGAAGAAATCGCTAGGCAATATACCGATAAGTTTTACACCAATTTAGAATGGCCTGGGTTTGGTAAACAGCGTCAACTTGCTCAAAACTATGTAGAATCAGATTTTATACTTTGGCTTGATGCCGATGAACGTGTCACAGATGAATTACGTAAAGGCATACTCAATGCAATCAGCCAACACAGAGATAAAAACATTTATCGTGTGAACCGACTGACAACAGCCTTTGCTAAAGAGATTCGTTACTCAGGCTGGTCACCTGATTGGGTTGTACGTTTATACAAAACATCAGAAACGAAATATAACGATGCGCTAGTTCACGAAAGCGTTGTGATTCCCGATGGCTTTAAAGTAGTTTCATTGAATGGCCGATTAAAGCATTTTACTTACGAAAAATTGGGCGAGTACACGCGTAAAACCCAACTGTATATGCAATCTTGGGCAGATCAACGTGAAGGTAAAAAGTCGGCCTCACTTTTTAGCGCATTTACACACGGCTTCTTCCGTTTCTTCAAAATGTACATTATTAAACGTGGCTTCTTAGATGGTCGACATGGTTTTTTACTTGCTGTACTGAGTGCAAACACAACCTTCACTCGCTATGCCGATCTGTGGTTGCGTGATTACGTCAAAAAACACAATTAAAGAGCAATAACATGAACATTTGCCACGTTAACTTAGCTTCTGGATACCATGGCGGCGAGAACCAGACACTGCAGCTCATTAAGCAGCAAGTAAAGCTCGGCTATCAACTGACTGTCGTTGCAAACCCGAAGAGCCCTTTCGTCGATGCGATAAAAGCGCTAGGTGTTAAAGTGGTATTGGCTAACCATTTTACCAAAGCACACTCAAAGTCTATTACCAACGACTGTGCTCTTATCCATGTGCATGAAGGCCGTGCTATCTATTGGGCTCTAATCCAACATATGCTCTACGGCAAACCATATATTATAACTCGTCGAATCGATAACGCACTAAAGAAGAAATGGTTGGCAAACTTAGCCTATTCAAAAGCATCCGCGGTGATAGGTCTAAGTACTGAGATAGTTCAGAGAGTGAAAGATGCTTACCCAACTTCAGTAACGTACAAAATCCCAAGTTCACCAGTTACATACCCTGTTAACGCACAAGCCGTACAAACGATTAGAGACCGCTTCGCAGACAAGTTTATAGTGATACATGGAGCGAACATGCTGAAGCATAAAGGCTTCAATGTCACCGTCGATGCGGCACGGGTTCTAGAAGATTCTGCACCGTTCATCCATTTTTGTTTACTAGGCGATGGCTCAGAGAGACAAGCTCTTGAGTCACAAGCAAAAGACCTTAATAACATCAGCTTCGAGGGCAAACAAAGCAACATGGGCGACTGGTTTGCCGCGGCGGACTTGCAAGTACACCCTTCCTACACAGAGGGGCTTGGCTCTGTCATCTTGGAAGGTATGGGCTCTGGTTTACCTGTTATAGGTACTAATGCCGGTGGTATCCCTGATATTATCGACCACAACTCCAATGGCTTGCTTGTTGAACCCGGTAATGCTCAAAAGTTGGCGGATGCAGTAATGAAGGTAGCCCAAGACGAAAGACTTAAACAAGATTTCATCGCACAGGGGCAAGAGAAATTGAAGTTATTTGATATCAACTATACTGCGAATCAATACGCAGACGTTTATGAGAAAGCTTTACGATGAAAAAAGTTATATATCCTGGCACGTTCGATCCAATCACTAACGGCCACCTAGATATCATTACGCGTGCAGCAGACATGTTTGACCAAATTATTATTGGTGTAGCGGCAAGCCCTTCAAAAAAAACACTTTTTAGCCTAGAAGAACGCGTAAAGCTCGTTGAAGAATCGACGGCACATCTAAGCAATGTATCAACGGCTGGATTCAGTGGATTATTAGTCGATTTTGCACGAGAACAGCAAGCTAATATATTGGTGCGCGGCCTTAGAACAACGGTAGACTTTGAGTACGAGTTCGGTCTAACAAGTATGTATCGAAAACTACTACCTGGTGTAGAGAGCGTGTTTTTGACACCAGCAGAAGAGTATGCTTTTCTCTCTTCAACCATCGTTCGTGAAGTGGCGATTCATGGTGGGGACGTGGAGCAATTTGTACCTAGGTGTGTTCACGCAGCTATCAAAACAAAGGTAGCACAATGAGTTTTAGAAAGTTCAAATACTACTTATCCAATAGCCTTCTGGTCTTACTGCCAAATGCAATCCGTAAAACATTGGCCAATAACCTTATTCAGGCAACGCCCATCAACTCTTATATTCAAGGTAGAGTCGATTACTATAACAAGGTTGACTCACCATTTGCTCTCCCAGATAAAGGCTCAGTTCATGTTAAAGACTTTAAGAAAACGGGTGGGACGACCTACTATTTCGATCTTCACAAGGTAGTAAAGTCTTTTCCGTCACACTATTTTTTCCAATTTTTGAATGGTGATGTTCGCCGAATCCCAGAACAACCAAGTTTTCTAAAAAGTCGGCCAATCAATAAAGATAATCAATACTCTGTTTTACTCAAATTGAATGAAATTCGCCATTTCCAATTTATTTCTGATTCTCAGTCATTTCGAAGTAAAAAAGACATGGCAGTTTGGAGAGGTGTTGGTTACCAACCTCACCGAAAAAAGGTTCTTGAGCAGTACTATGCTCACCCCTCATGTAATATTGGTCAAACTCACCCCGTTAAAGGAGAACCTTGGGAAAAGGGGGTAATGTCCATAGAGGAGCAATTACAGTACAAATTTTTACTAGCCATCGAAGGTAATGATGTTGCAACCAACCTAAAATGGGCAATGTCTTCAAACTCACTGGTCATTATGTCCAAACCCAAATATGAGACATGGTTTATGGAAGGCCGCCTCAAAGCTGGCGTTCACTACGTGGAAGTTACGGATGATTACTCTGACTTAATTGTGAAGATGGAGTACTACATCGCACATCCAGAAGAAGCTGAAAGCATTATCGAAAATGCAAATACGTGGGTCGATCAGTTTCGAGACCAAAAGCGAGAGCGTTTAATTTCTTTGCTGGTAGCAAAGAAGTACTTCGAGAAGTCAGGACAGCTATAATATAACCACACGTTATCAACCCTACATTTTTCGCTCTGGTAACCAATGGTCACCTCGATATGATCTTCCGTGCCGCGAGCGAGTTTGGTCTCACTAGCATGTATCGTAAGCTCCTAACTGGCCTTGAAAGCGTATTTCTGCCCCCTTCAGAAGAGTATGCTTTCCTCTCTTCAACCATTGTTCGTGAAGTCGCTATACACGGAGGGGATATTAGCCAGTTTGTACCTCAAAAAGTAGCAAACGAAATCACAATAAAAACAGCCAAATAATTCTCTTTATCTACTCCGAAAAACAAAAATAGCGCTCATTGAGCGCTATTTTTAATTCAAAGCTATCAATTACTACGTAAGCGCGCAATTAACCCCACATTCTAATATCAGCAAGCCTTTGTCATAGTTTCCCAAACAAATGGAGGAACTATGACTCAATCAGAAAAGCACCAACATTGGACGGCCATCATCTCCAAGCAGCAACAAGGTGGACTTTCCATTCCAGACTTTTGTAAAAAGCACGATATTAATTACGCCACTTTTCACTATTGGCTAAAAAAGCTCAAGAACACTGACAATGAACAGGTCGCGCACCAAATGGTCATTAATAGCCAACCGTCTTTTTGTGGCGAAATGGTCGTTGTACATTTACCTAATGGCGTGCGCGCCGAGCTGCCGACATCACTTTCATTTTCTCAAATTCAAACTTGGATGAAGGCGCTGCAATGCTCCCAAGTGGCGCGGTTTATCTCGTCTCGGGGGTTACCGATATGAGAAAGTCGATTGACGGCCTCTCTCTCATTGTCGCTGATGTGCTAGAAATGGATCCATTGAGCAGTGCGTGGTTCATCTTTTGTAATCGTGGCCGAGATAAAATCAAAATTCTCTTTTGGGACACTAACGGCTTTTGGCTCTACTATCGCCGACTCGAAAAAGGCCGCTTTAAGTGGCCAAAGCCTACAGTCGCGGGCCATATCCACATATCTACTCAACAGCTTAACTGGCTATTATCTGGGTTGAATCTTGAAAACCCAAAGGCTCATCAGCCCCTTTATGGCCGAGAAGTGTGAGCGATGATACTGATCACCTCATTGGGCTTGAGCGATCCTTTTTCACTGTCAAACTAAGGGGAAATGACAGATGACGAGCCCCAAAAAATGACCGAACTTCCTGATGATGTAGAACAACTCAAAGCGATGCTACTCAAGCTTCAGGAAGAGAACTATGAACTGAAAAAAACAGTTGATACCCAAGCAGAAGAAGTGGTTGAGTTAGAGAATAAAATGCAGCTGCTTCTTGAGGAACTTAACTTAAGTAAGTCCAAGCGCTTCTCCGCCAAAAGTGAAAAAGCCCCGAAAGGGACGTTTAACGAAGCTGAGCAGCAAAATGCCTTACCTAAAGCCAGTCCAAAGCATCACAAGAAAGGCCGAAAACCATTACCAGTAGAGCTTGATCGTGAAGTTCATCAGCACACACTCAATGCCCCTTACTGTTTATGCTGCAATGAACCGCTACATCCATGCGGTACTGAAGTCTCGGAAGAGCTAAAAATCATCCCTCAGAAGGTCAGCGTCGTGCGGCATGAGCGCACGAAATACGCCTGCCGTCAGTGTGAAAAGACACAAACCAGCAGCAAAATCGTCACCGCCCCTCGACCTGCCAACATGATCCCGAAAAGCATCGGCAGCCCTGAAGCATTCGCTGCGGTAGTTACGGCCAAATATGTTGACGCCTTGCCGCTTTATCGCCAGGTTGAAATCTTAAAGCGCTCAGATATCGAGTTAAGCCGAGGCACGCTTGCAAACTGGTGTGTTCAACTGGGCAGTAAAGTGACCGTTATCGTTGAAGCAATGAAAGCTCATTTACTGAATGAAAAACTCATCTGCGCGGATGAAACGACCGTTCAAGTGTTGCGAGAGCAAGAGCGCTCAGCACAAAGCAAATCTTATATGTGGGTCTATCGTAGCGGTGAGTTCGCCAAACAACCTGTGGTCATTTACGACTATCAACCAAGTCGTGCAGGGCAATGTGTTAAAGACTTCCTTGGTGGCTACTCGGGTTACCTACTCACCGATGGTTATCAAGCTTATAACGGCCTCGATAATGTTAGCCAAGCGGGGTGCTTAGCACACGTAAGACGCAAATTTACCGATGCACAAAAAGCGCAACCGAAGAAGAAATCGGGCCGTATCGAGAAAGCCATCAGCTTTATCGCAAAGCTTTATGGTATTGAACAGGAAGCTAAAGGCTTGAGCACTGTCGAGCGGCAACATCTACGACAACGAAAATCGAAACCCATCTTAGGCACGTTCCATAAGTGGTTGCTGGAAAGCCAAGGAAAAGTACTGCCGAAAAGTCAAATCGGCCTCGCCATAAATTATACGATTAACCAATGGCCGAAGTTGCTCACTTATCTAGAAGATGGTGACATAAGCATTGATAACAATGTGACAGAGCGAGATATCCGTCCGTTTACAACGGGTCGAAAAAATTGGATGTTCTCAACATCAGTTGAAGGTGCGACTGCGAGCGCTAACTTGTATAGCTTGGTGATGACTTGTCGTGCAAATAACATCAATCCATATTACTACTTCGTGCACTTATTCAAAGTGCTGCCGATGCGATCGCCACAAGATGATCTGACCGATCTTATGCCGTGGGCGCTGGAAATCGATGAGGCTGAATAAGGCCTTACTGCTTAATTGCGCGCTTAC
>NZ_JBFRJZ010000125.1:0-4077 GCF_041469125.1 Vibrio sp. 10N.286.51.E5
GGGTTCATGGGGCGGATACAACGTATCTATGGTGTTGAAGGTCAAGCAGTATATAACTTCACGGACAGTATCTACTCAGGTGTGAATGCTCACTATATGAAGAGTGAAACTAAAGTTTCTGGTGACTGGAAAGATCTATCTGCTGCATCAGCGAGCCCTAGTTCCGGTAGCGTGTGGTTTGGTTACGATAACCTTGAATACGGCGCAGAACTGAGAATCAATAGCTTCATAAGCTACGAAGATGATGATGGCGAAAAGCTGGAGAGTTACACCCTTGCTAACGTGTCATCTTACATGGCATTACCGGTTGGTCAGTTAAACCTAGGCATTTCAAACCTGTTCAACAGAGACTATGAGACGCTTTGGAGCCAGCGTTCGCAAATGCTTTACGGTGCGAGTGTTCCTGAAGAAATTTTCACTCACAACGGTCAAGGCACTACCTTCTCTGTTGCTTACAGCGCGACATTCTAGGGTGTGAATGTGCTGAAATTTAACGATGTTTCCCTCCAGTTAGGAGGGAAACCTATTCTCAAACCAATGAGCGGTGGGTTCCCTCAAGGATCTATCACCGCCTTGATTGGTCCTAACGGCTCAGGGAAATCGACACTTTTGTCGGTGTTGAGTCAACTACGACAACCTGACACTGGAGACATTCTACTTCGCGGTGATCAAGTCTCTAACTTGTCTCGATCAAAGATCGCTCGCGAAATCGCTCTTATGCCACAGCGTAACCCAGTCCCTTCAACTTTATCCGTAGCAGACTTAGTCGCATTTGGTCGACATCCTCATCGCCCTTGGTATCGCCGTTTAGATGCACAAGACAAAGAAGCCATTTCTGTGTCTGGCATTGAACATTATCGAGACCGATTACTGAGCGGCCTTTCTGGTGGTGAATTGCAGCGTTGCTGGCTAGCGATGATACTTGCTCAAGATACTCCACTTTTAATGTTGGATGAGCCAACGTCTTGGTTGGATATCCATCATCAACAAGGGTTATTGGAGATTGTTAAACGACTCAATGAAGAGTTTGGTAAAACCATTATTTGGGTACTCCATGATTTGAACCAAGCCCTTCAATACAGCGACAGAGCCATGATGCTGCAAAATGGAGATTTAGTTGCTTCTGGTTTGGTCGATGATGTGATCACCGCAGAAAGAGTGAGTCATATCTATCAAACTCCAGTTCGTGATCACGATATCGATGGGCAGCGAATTTTGTGGACGGAGGTTCGTGCATGAGGCGTTTATCTTGCATCCTCATCTCAATCTTAACGGTCTTAATACCATCTGTTGTTTATGCAAATCAGCCTTTCATCGATGAAGAGGCGGCTTGCCTATCAACCTGTGTGAGTCTTAATCAGCCAGCTAAAAGGGTGGTGGCGTTAAACTGGTCTGCAGCAGAGATGCTTTTATCTCTTGGTATAAAACCGGTCGGTATTACTGAAGGAAGAGGTTATCGAAAATGGCAAACCAACAATCCACAATTGCCAGAAGATGTTGCAGAAGTAGGCCGCCGCCAAGAACCAAACTTAGCGGTTATCGCGAATCTAAAGCCTGATTTGATCGTTGGATATGACTTTCGACATCAGCGCTTGTACCCAGTACTGAACCAGATCGCACCCACTCTGCTTTATCAGCAATTCCCAAGGTTAGATCAGCCGGAGTTTCGGTATTTCGAACAGGCTCAACAAATATTTGCCACTCTAGCCGTTGTAACAGGGACCGAGAGACAAGCGGCTCTGATGTTGGACGAGTTGGATAAAACTCTCGTCAAGTTGCGTAAAGCGATTAAAGAGTCTGGTCTTGCTGGGACTTCGGTAACCTACGGCAAATTTGTGGGCATGGGATATGGGCTACGAATTTTTTCTAACCACAGTTTGGCAGGCTCTGTTGCTGAACAGTTGGGTCTGAACTATCAGTGGCAGAGCACGTTGCCTGGTAAGGATTTTGTTCATCTTCAATTGGAACAGCTTCCGGGTGTTATTAATACTCATCTTCTTCTAGCAGGTAATCAAACCGATAGTGAAAGGATGACTCGTTCTCCGGTTTGGCCATACTTGCCCTTCGTCAAACAAAACGCACTCTCTGAAGTAGAACCACTTTGGAGCTTTGGTGGGCCTAAGTCGATTGAGCGAATGGCTAGAGTCTTTACAAAGTCACTGCTGGATTGGAAGGAGAAGAGCAATGGTTAGATTTTTCAGCTGTTCATTGTTGGCATTGTTTCTCGTTGTCGCAGGTTACTTATATACGATTTCTCCTATTTCAGATCCGCAATTGAGCCAAGTGATGTTTGACGTCATTTGGCTTCCGACAGTTGGAATGGCGATTGTAACAGGGGTATTGTTAGCCAGTTCTGGCGTATTAATCTAAGTATCGCTCGACAATGATTTTGCTTCTCCTTCGACATTAGGTGTTGCCTCCGGGGCTCTACTTGGCGCTGTTCTAGCAAGAGTATTTTATCCTGAGGGCGGACTCATCTTTGTCTGGTGTAGCGCATTTCTGGGCAGTGTTGCGATTGCCTTTCTTGTCGTTATGGTGGGTCGACTTATTGGTGGGGGAAAACTGCCAATAGTGTTGGTTGGTATGGCTATTGGTCTTGGTGCTGGCGCGGTTGCTTCTGTATTTTTGCTTTACTTCGAGCATGAAACGGATGGGCTGTTCCTATGGGGAAGTGGACAAGTTCTACAAAGCTCTTCCGACGCATTTAAACAGTTTTCTTTGCCAGCCCTTATTACGTTGGCGCTGAGTGTCCTCGTGCTGCCTAAGCTTTCACTGTTTCAGCTTGGTGAAACACATGCGCATGCATTGGGTTTATCAGTAAATCGTTGGCGTTGGGTGATTTTGCTCCTTGCTATTTCTCAAGCGGCTCTGGCAACTGCGATGGTCGGTATGATTGGTTTTATCGGGCTTATGGCTCCCCATTTGGCTCGTTATTTAACGGTGAACAAATACCAAGGTCGAAGTGTTACAAGCCTTTGGCTTCTATCCTTAGTGATTGGTGCGATGTTAGTGCTGCTGGCCGAATGGTGTTCAAGAAGCCTGCTGTTCTTAGGCTATCGATTACCAACTGGTGCTTTCGCGGCGCTTTTGGGCGCACCATTCTTCTTACTCCTTTTATTTGGAAAGAGTGGGCGAGCGCTTGCTGCTACAGAAGATCAAGTGATTGGTCTACGTCCATTGTTAAAGCTTTCACCAAGTCATGTGTTACTGGTTCTCGGTGTGATTCTTATCATGACAGTGGGTTACTGGTCTGAACCAAGTAATAATATTGGCTCTGATTGGGTAATGAGCAGGATTGTTTTAGCAGGACTTGCAGGCTTTGCATTGGCTTGCGGGGGGACTTTGCTACAAACACTATTCAGAAATCCGTTAGCAAGCCCTGATATTTCAGGGGTCAGTACCAGTTCTGTCTTAATGATCGCTTGTCTGCTGGTGGTTTTCCCGGGAGCCAGTCACAACATGATCGTATTAGCCGGTTTAACCGGTGCTCTCGCCGTTATAGCGCTCCTTTTTTGGGGGCTCAAATCACAACTTAGTGTCTCTCAACTCGCGCTGTTTGGGATTGTCATTTCTGCATTTACTGGCACTGCCACTCACATCTTGTTGACTTTCGGTAGCACAACATCAACGGTCACTCTCATGTGGCTGTCTGGTACAACTTATGGCGCGTCTGCTGAAAGTATTATGCCTTTGGCTATTACGATCGCTTTGTCACTTATTGTTATGGTTCCTGTTTTACGAAGCCTAGACATCATGCCTTTGGGAGAAGTGATTCCTCAAGTCGTGGGGATTGCGCTTACCCCTTATCGCCTAGTGCTGCTCGGGGTTGCTGCTCTATTAACGGCAGTTGCAATATCAACTGTTGGTGCAATTAGCTTCGTTGGCTTGCTAGCGCCACATTGCGCGCGTCTATTGGGTTTATATCGTCATGTTCACCTGATTCCCGCCGCGGGTCTTACCGGTGCTTCTCTTTTAATTTGGGCTGACGGAATAGGACGCAGCCTTATGCCTCCTTCTGAAATAGCAGCTGGCTTGGTCGTGTCTATTTTAGGGAGTCTTCATAGACAGGATCTTAAG
>NZ_JBFRJZ010000126.1:0-884 GCF_041469125.1 Vibrio sp. 10N.286.51.E5
GGGCGTGTTGATCTTTGCTGTACATTTCGCGTTCAACAATACATCGGTAGCCACATTAACATGAATGCCAGCGATAACATGCTGGCATAATTCCTTTCTAGCTTGTCATATCTACTTGAAATAGCTCGATAATGCTTAATTCTCCCAAAGGCATTTTCGACCAAGTGACGATACTTGTATAAACACCAATCCATACTGTCTTTGTCTATATCTTGTCCGTAATTGCGTTTAGCAATTACCGTTTCTCCGCCACGTTCCTTAACAAAAGTACGGAAAGGTTCGCTGTCATATCCTTTATCACAAACGATGGTATTAACTTCATCGAGTTGCTCAACTAAGCTTTCGGCATGCACTATATCGTGGCGTTGTCCCTCTGATAAATCAAAGCAAATCGGCAGGCCACCACTATCTACGGCTAAGTGAATTTTGGTTGAGTTGCCCCCGCGACTTTTTCCTATTTGCTCTGAACTTTCAGTAGCTGCACCTGTACTATGCTGATGTGCTCTAACTATAGAGCCATCAAGAAATACCCATTCAAAATCAGCCATGTTAGATAAACTTTTGAAAAGATTATCTAAAATCCCTTTCTTTGACCAAAGATTAAATCGTCTGTAAACGGTACTCCACTCTCCGAACTCAGAGGGTAGATCCCGCCAAGGAATACCTGTTCTCATTCGATAAAGTATTCCTTCAAATGTCATTCGATGTTCAGTTTTATCGTAAATACGACCTGTACTTTTCATAACTTGGAGTAGCAGTTCCCAGCGAATATCAGTTAGCATTGTTCTTGGCATGGTATTGGTTATGGTTTTACTTTTGGCGAAGCAAATTATAACTCTTTACCATGCTGTTCAAAAAACACTCACGAAAGATCAACACGCCCT
>NZ_JBFRJZ010000127.1:0-1583 GCF_041469125.1 Vibrio sp. 10N.286.51.E5
TGAGTCCATTAGACAAGTTAGAGCAAACATCGCCATTTGCACTTGTTGCGGTAGAGATAGACCGGCAGTGTGATTCAAGGCTACGCTACGGCTATCCGCAACGATGCGGTCGATGAACTTAATGTCACGTGGCTCTGGAGTCAGTGTTTTGTAACGGTCATCAAGTTGACACTGTTTTTCTTCGCTGAAAGAACTTAGTGCGTCATCAAATACGTTTTTGTGTTGGATACCAATGGTACCTAAACGCCAGCCTGTTGCGCCAAAGTACTTAGAGAACGAGTAAACACAAAGTGTGTTGTATGGTAGTTTTGCAAATAGAGAAACGAAGTCATCGGCAAATGTACCGTATACGTCATCAGTGATGATGAATAGGTCACTGCGTTGCTCATTCACAAAGTTTGTTAGGTTCTCTAGAGTCTCGTCAGAGAATTTCACTGATGCTGGATTAGCAGGGTTAACGACGCAAAGTAGTTTGATGTCTGTATCTGCCAGTTTCTCGATTTCAGACATTGGAAGCTGCCAAGTGGTCTCATCAAGACGCAGTTCAACGATCTCTAGTTCGTACTCAGAAAGCTCTGGGATTTCTAGGTAAGGGGTAAAGATTGGCGTGATTAGCGCAACTTTGTCACCTTTTTTCAATAGACCATTGTTGAACATGGTTGCGAACGTGTACGTCATTGACGCAGTGCCGCCTTCTGTTGCGAACAGGTCAAAGTTAGTCGTCATTGGCATTGGGCCGTACATCTCTTCTGCGATATATTGTTTAACCACTTTCTCGATGTTCACTAGCATACGTGGTGGCACTGGGTAGTTACACGCAAGGTAAGCCAGTACTAGCTCGTTTAGGAACGCTTGTTTTTCGATGCCTAGACGGTCTTTTGCGTAGCTTAGTGCACGACGTAGGAAATCAACGCCTTTGTCTGTTGCATATTGGCTTGCGAACGTGTCGAAACGCTCAACGATGCCGACGCCATCAGGGATACCACCGAAATCACCACCTAGGTAAGCGTAGTTACGCTCTGCTTCTGCTACCGCAAACTCACCAAGACGGATGAATGCTTTACGAGGTAGTGTTGCTAGGAAGTTAGGGTTACCACGACCTGCATCAAGAAGTGCACGATCTGGCACAGCTTGCGCCACTTCAATCAGTTTGTCTTTTAGCTCGAATGGGCTTAGGTCAGCGAATTTTGAAAAATCGATAGTTGGAGTTTGAGTAGTCATAATAGATACCTTACTTTCATAAATTTTAGCAAGTCGATCCCCTTCCCTATGTTTGGCCAGGGAATCGCTTAGTGTTTTAATTGGATTGACGTCTTAGACTGACGTTATAGTCTGAATTACATACCAGCGTTGACGGAGATAATGCCGACGATGATTGGTCCCCAAAGGGTCAATAGCACGTTGGCTACTGCGTAAGTCACTGTGAATGAGAATACTGGAGTTGCATTGCCTGTTTTTTCCATCAATGCCGCAAACGCAGGGTTTGCACTTCGACCACCAGTCACACAACCAAGTGCTTCAATTGGGTTTTTGATTCTCAAAACAAAGTAAGAGAAGAAGAACGAAATAATCTGTGGAATGAT
>NZ_JBFRJZ010000128.1:0-1618 GCF_041469125.1 Vibrio sp. 10N.286.51.E5
TGAGTCCATTAGACAAGTTAATGCAAACATCGCCATTTGTACTTGTTGTGGTAGAGACAGACCTGCAGTATGGTTCAAGGCTACGCTGCGGCTATCAGCAACGATACGGTCGATGAATTTGATGTCACGTGGCTCTGGAGTTAGCGTTTTGTAACGGTCGTCCAATTGGCACTGTGTCGCTTCACTGAATGAGCGAAGTGTATCGTCGAACACGTTCTCATCGTGAATACCGATAGTGCCTAGACGCCAGCCTGTTGCACCGAAGTATTTAGAGAATGAGTAAACACATAGTGTGTTATACGGTAGTTTTGCGAACAGAGAAACGAACTCATCTGCGAATGTGCCGTACACGTCATCTGTGATGATGAATAGGTCTTTACGCTGCTCGTTGACGAAGTTTGCTAGGTTATCCAGTGTTTCATCAGAGAATTTAACTGATGCTGGGTTTGCTGGGTTAACAACACAAAGCAGTTTGATGTCTGTATCTGCCAGTTTTTCGATTTCAGACATTGGTAGCTGCCAAGTGGTCTCATCAAGGCGTAGCTCAACGATTTCCAGCTCATACTCTGCTAGCTCTGGGATTTCTAGGTAAGGGGTAAAGATTGGCGTGATTAGCGCAACTTTGTCACCTTTTTTCAATAGACCATTGTTGAACATGGTTGCGAACGTGTACGTCATTGACGCTGTGCCGCCTTCTGTTGCGAACAAGTCAAAGTTAGTCGTCATTGGCATTGGGCCGTACATCTCTTCTGCGATGTATTGTTTAACCACTTTCTCGATGTTCACTAGCATACGTGGTGGTACTGGGTAGTTACACGCAAGGTAAGCCAGTACTAGCTCGTTTAGGAACGCTTGTTTTTCGATACCTAGACGGTCTTTTGCGTAGCTTAGTGCACGACGTAGGAAGTCAACGCCTTTGTCTGCTGCATATTGGCTTGCGAACGTGTCGAAACGCTCAACGATGCCAACACCATCAGGGATACCACCGAAATCACCACCTAGGTAAGCGTAGTTACGCTCTGCTTCTGCTACCGCAAACTCACCAAGACGGATGAAGGCTTTACGAGGTAGCGTTGCTAGGAAGTTAGGGTTACCACGACCTGCATCAAGAAGTGCACGATCTGGCACAGCTTGCGCCACTTCAATCAGTTTGTCTTTTAGCTCGAATGGGCTTAGGTCAGCGAATTTTGAAAAATCGATAGTTGGAGTTTGAGTAGTCATAATATTTACCTAATAATTTAATATTAAACACTTGTAATTAAATAAAGTGTTTTACTTAAGCGTGATTATTCAGGCCTACCCTATTTTTGATTGGGTAGGTCTGTTAATAAGTTGATGATTTTTTAAATCTATAATGAGTTGTAGGTTTTAATTACATACCCGCATTAACGGTAATAATGCCGACGATAATTGGGCCCCATAGAGTCAGTAACACGTTGGCTACGGCGTAAGTCACAGTAAAAGAGAATACTGGCGTTGCGTTGCCTGTTTTTTCCATCAATGCAGCGAACGCTGGGTTTGCACTTCGACCACCGGTTACACAACCTAAAGCTTCTACCGGATTCTTTATCTTCAATACAAAGTACGAGAAGAAGAATGAAATAATCTGTGGAATGAT
>NZ_JBFRJZ010000129.1:0-2632 GCF_041469125.1 Vibrio sp. 10N.286.51.E5
ACAAAATTATTTACAGGGTCGTAAAGGAGCCTTTCTTAATTCTACTTCATCTTCTAATTCACTCATAAACATCAGTCATTAAATACGAATTCCTAAATTTCACTTTCCAAAGTCCCTCTCTCATTTCCAAATTCCAATCCAGTTAATAATGTTTTTTATTTACTTATCCGATTACCAGACTATATTAGTAAACAAATAACTTTATAAATAAATTTACTTACTAATGCTAACAACGAGGGTTTAAGGATGAGCAGTAATAAAATTGGAATTGTTTTCTTCTCTAAATGTGGGGCAACCAAGCAAGTAGCAGAGCTCATCGCAGAGGGCGGAAACTCTCAATTGCCTAGCTCGACACTGCTCATCGAGGTTCTCTCGTCTGAAATTATTGAAGGAAGGTATGACAATGACGATAAGCTCACAGCATTAGACAGCTGTGGTGCGATTGTCTTTGGCGCGCCAACTTACATGGGGTCTCCTGCCGCTCAGTTTAAGAGTTTTATGGATGCGACCAGCGATACCTACGGTAAGAAATCATGGAGAAACAAACTTGCTGCTGGCTTCACCACTGGGGGCAGTCTCAACGGAGAACAACAACAAACCCTATTCAGCTTTTTCACTCTAGCTTGCCAGCATGGCATGATTTGGGCAGGGCTTGATGTATCTAAACACATCGACGACCTAGGTCTGAATCGTACAGGCTCGAGCATTGGCTTGGTTGCCAGTGTCGACGAGGATCCAAACTCTACAAGCAACAGTATTAATACGAATGACCTAAAAGCCGCTTTCTATTTTGGTCAACGCATCGCGAGCTTGGTTCAAAGTTCGTAACTTGTGTGATATCTATGAGCTCAAGACTAGAGAATGAATGTCGTTTCAGGTAACTTGATTCAATCATTCCCAAATTTCATGAATATAACCCAATGCTACTCGAAGGAATCGAAACTCTACTGGTATTGAGTAAAGCAAAGACCATGAGCCGCACAGGCAGTTTGCTTTATATCAGCCAATCTGCGGTCAGCAAACGGATTGCAAATTTAGAAAAGAAGCTAGGTAAAAAGCTCATCGAGCCGAGTGGCCGACAGATAAAACTGACGCCGGATGCGGTTGCATTGATCGAGAGTATTGGCCCTACGTTCAATGAACTTCGTGGTCTTATTTATGAACAACAAGAGTTGGAAGATACCACTCTAATTACCCTAGACAGCTCTAAGTCTCTGATAGCGGGCTACTTAGGTGAGATGATGGGGCAATTTATCCAGCAAGATAAATACATCACCATTACCACCAACCACACGCCAAGAATCATAGAGCGAGTGCAATCAGGCAAGGCAACTCTAGGGTTGTGCGCTGGCTTATTGCCACCGCATCATGGATTGATGACTTTCCACCTGTTTGATGAGCCGTTTTACATTGTGAGTAAGCAGCCACTCACGGCTCTTCCTCCATTGGTCATTACCAACGATATGACCAACCCTGCTAACTCTTATCAATTATCTGTGTTAGAAAAATTCGGCATCAAACCCTTGATGGAGATGGATGCCTACACCGCAGCGGCGCAACTTGCATTGGGCGGGACTGGGCCTGCGTTAATCCCGCTCTCTATCGTAAAAACACTCAATATTGAGCCTCAATACTTGTATAGCTTCCCTGAATTAGCAGGCTTAATTCGACCGATTCATGTCTGTGTTAGACCGAATAGCTACCAGTCTCCAAGAGTTAAAATACTGATAGAATCCATTGTTGATGCTGTTCCCAAAGCAGTTTAGAAGCCATCAGCATCGACATTACGATCACAAGGGGGCGAATCCATTTCTGCCCTTTTGTCACCACGACTTTGGCGCCAAGCTGAGCCCCCATAAAACCACCAACCGCCATCACTAATCCTAACTCCCAAATAGGCAAGCCAGCCAAAATAAAGAAAATCAGTGCAGCGATGTTCGAGGTGAAATTCAATACTTTAGTTCGCGCCGTAGCATCGACCAATGAGAAATGGCCAATCGCAACAAAACACACAGTGAAGATTGAGCCTGTGCCAGGGCCAAAGAAGCCATCATAGAAACCAACACCGCCACCGACACATAACGCAAACATCGCCTCGGAGATCTTTTGTTTGCCTTCAGAGGCTCTGGTTTGTGGTACTAATAGGAAATAGAGAGAGATCGCGATAAGCAGCAGTGGGATCACGCTGGTCAAAAGGCTCGCGTCGATGTATTGAACCAACTCAGCACCAATAGCCGAACCTATAAAGGTACAAAAGATAGCGAGGCGCATCTCCTTAATACTGACGATACCGTTACGCACGAAATACCAACTCGCAGAGAAGCTGCCAAATGAGCTCTGGAGTTTGTTAGTCGCCAGTGCTTGCGTGGGTGGCACGCCAGCCGCGAGCAATGCAGGTAGAGTCAACAACCCACCGCCGCCAGCCATTGCATCAATAAAGCCTGCTGCCGTTGCAACAACAAACAAGATAGCCAATATTTCTAGAGTGATTTCCATATACCCAACGCCTTAAAGTCCTGTGTAGCGACAAGTTACCACTCACGGCAGACGAGCAATAACGAAACACAAGATTCTAACCTATTCCAAATATTCATCATTAAGTTACCGCGGAATAACAGAATCGAGTAGGAGG
>NZ_JBFRJZ010000130.1:0-16580 GCF_041469125.1 Vibrio sp. 10N.286.51.E5
CAAAATTATTTACAGGGTCTATAATGCCAAACTACGGCTAATTATTTCTTATTAAACAGTTATATAGTATGATAAATCTACTTTAACTAATGAATTTGAAGCATGCCAGACGCGCCTTCCTCAAGCCTTAACATCTATAAAACAATATTTTTTGTAAGCCTGATCACGTGCTTACTTTTTTGCATTGTGCTGTTAGCGCTGCTTGTGTGTTTACCGTCACCATCATTGCTCTCTTATCTTGGGTATGCAGACTCTGTTGCACTTGCTAATGCTAACAATATCAACGACCCGTTCACATCTCACATTGTTGGTGAGTTAGTAAAAAACGGAACATTGATAAGCCTCAAAGATGTGTGGTCATTTCAAACGGGCTTTTATCAAACGATTATCACTTTCCTTATAGCCATTAACGGTTTGATTGCTGCAATATCAGTAATTTACATCAAAAGTACATCTGAAGAAAAAGCCGAAGAAATCACAAAAAAATATATGCATAGTGATACATTTAATCACGTACTTAATACAAAGGTTGAGAATGAAGCAGAATCACGGCTTCGAGTCGTGCAAAGCGATCTGAATGCTACTGCTGGTGATTTTGAGAGGTCACTAGGAACTGTGGATGAGGCTCTAGAGCGATTACAACTTTTAGAAACTGAAAACCAAACCCTACGCCAACAAATAAAGGTCATTTCGGAACGTGTTGCTAAATTAGACACAGCCGAATCAGAAGGCAAAGAAACCCTACTTGTCAAAAAGGAACAATAGATGGCATTCGTTAGAAAATCTGGTAGAAAAACTCAAGCGACTACAGAATTTGAAGATTTGTCTACACCTGAACATCTAATAGCACTTGCTCAAGATAAAGGGTTGGATACTGATCCTGTCAATGTATCTGAATTGGCCAGACATCTAGGGATTGCCGTTAGATATGAACCAATGCAAGATGAAGAATCTGGTTCACTTAAGAAAGAGAAAAAGTCAGGTAGTTGGGTAATGACTGTTAATTCACTACACCATCCGCATAGACAAAGATTTACGATAGCCCACGAAATTGCACACCGCATACGGCATGCCGCTAACAGTGACTGTTTCGAAGATACAACTTTTTTTAGAAATGGGGAAACAAACTGGATGGAAGCCGAGGCAAATGATTTTGCAGCGTCACTATTGATGCCTAAAGATGCTTTCAATAAATTCATAGCCAACGTATCGTCAAAGGTTGAAGATGTTGCTATGCACTTCCAAGTGTCTTCTCATGCTGTTCGAATTAGAGCCAAAGTTCTTGGTTATGACGGGCATAATCTATGAGTGAATTTGTCTATTTCCCTATCATAAAGACTAGAGATGGTGAACTTCGCTGTTTTGAGCACATCAATGATGATGATTTTTCTAAGATTTTGCCAATTTACGAACTAACTAAATCGAGAAAAACGAAAAAAGCACCTGATGGCGATATCTATCGTCGTATGAAGCAAATTGCCGAAATTCAAAACAAGCGGCCATTTATACTTGATTTGAGTACAAATGAAAAATATATCAATCCTCAAATTGAGCAATTGTTATCAGAACACAATGGTTTTAAAGAGTGGCAGTATTTTCTTTTTGACCTTCATTGTGACTTGAACATCGTCCCTATGGTTCACTTGTATGAAGATGATGATGGCAGGTTCGAAGACGTTGAAGAGTTCGTAAGAAGTGCTTCTGCTAGGACTGACTTCCTTGCCGTTAGATTGCCATATGACTTAAGTTACGAAGAAGTTGAATATTACCTAACTCCTATAGCAAGTAACCTAAACGTAAGCTGTAAACTCTATGTAATCCTGGATGCTGAATTCGTACGAAAGAAAGACATTAATGATGTTGTTGATACTTTCATTGAAGCGTGCTCAGGTACGGAGTTATTCGCAGACAAAATAGAGGCCGTTGTGATGCTCTGCACTAGTTTCCCATCGAATGTTGCACAAACTGGTGGCGAAGATATTGCTGGTGAATTTAGGGTCTGGGAAGAAGATATCTATCAGGGTATCAGTGAAGAGTTCCCAATCAAATATGGCGACTACGTTTCAATTAACACCGAGCAAATTGAAATGAAAGGCGGCACTTTTGTACCTAGAGTTGATATTGCTTCTTTAGACGGAAAATCATTCACTTATAAAAGATACCGTCGAAACAATGGTGGATATGTAAGAGCCGCAAAGCACACCGTTAGAGACTCTGCATCATATAAGCCACTTGGTGTTTGGGCTGATGAAGAGATCCAAGCAGCAGCAAGTGATAATCCATCAGGTATCAGCCCTGCATTTTGGATATCAGTTCGCATGAACTATTACATTAAAAGTCGAATTTTACTTAGAGAATCAAACGATTCTTCGCTTTAGCAAAGATGGCGCTTTCTTCGTAATCGTATATATATCATCCGAAGTCAAATGCAGAGTGGTTTCTTGTTTCAACAATCTTGAGGCCACTCCATATCTTTCATTAAACTCGTTTCTTGATAACTGTCTTAATGACTTCAATGTATTATTTTTCGATACGTACTCACATAATTCATGCTTCGATCTTAAATTGCTTCCTTTCGATAGGGTGCTCAACTTTTGAACACTTAGTGCACTGGATAACACCATTTTATCGTGTCGTTTGAAATGTTTTGATTGACGAATATGTGTAATACCACCACTTTCGGCCAGTAGGATACCTACATCTCTTGAAATTGTTGCTCGCACTTCAGCCAAATTACTTGGTTCACACACGACAAAACAAAAATCAAAAAATTTTTTATAACTTTCAATTTGATAACTTAATCTAGATACAGTGTCACGAGCACCTTTTATTTCAAAGGCAGTTAAATAGCCAGCATCCAACAATGCTAAATCCGCTCGTCTTTCGCCAAATTGAAATGAAAATTCAGAACCAGCTACAAAATTTTCATACTTTTCTAGAAAGTACCGTACTAACAATTTTTTAATTTCTAGTTCTGTCATTCGCTCAACTTGGACTGTGTGTATATACAGTATTATCGTGTATTAATTGCTTATCAGCAAGAAAATTAATGCTTCCTTAACTCGTATATCTTCCAAAGGCAACAAGGTACTTGTCTATAGTAGTTTATGCAAATCATATCAATTGATACAGTTACCAAATGGGCTTCGCTACATTTCTAATGGGTAAAGGCATTAAGTACCGTTTTCATGAAGAGTTCCTGGAAAAAAATTTGATTAATGCGAAATAGGGTTTAGTCTGCTCACCAAAACCTTCCCTCTCATCGTAATCATCTCGTAAGTCCCATCCCGTCTACGATTAGCATTTCTTACAGCCAAAAATATTCACAAATTGAATATTTAACTCGTTATATTTCAGCGTCTTACAATCAACTTTGGGTAAAATTATTTTCAAATTTTTTTTGCCTCTTTTAGAGAGTCGATTGTGAGAAAAAAGTCTGTGAAAACATCAAGATAGCCATTTGGATTATATTCCACTTTCGAATATTTAACCTTATTATACAACAACTTAAGTTAAGTCAACTTTGACAGCTAGCAAAAGGCATGGTTAGATATATGCACATTCATTAACCATTGAAAAAAACACAGAGAAATTGCTCCACAAGAAGAGCACCATTTTTTGAAATGGCCAAAAATACTGGTCAGAAAAATGACAATAAAAACTAAAGTGCGCGGCACTAAAAAACCGCTGAAAACAAAAATACAAAAGAAACGCATTCTCAAACGTAACCCTTCAATATCACTAGACAAGCGTGACTACTCACTGAATTCTTTGGCTCAAAGTGTCAGCCACTTCATCCGTACACGCACTATGGCGGAAACCACTCTTCTTGCAATGAAATCTCATGCGCGACACGTCATCAGGCATATAGGGGATATCGACATTTCTAAACCCACAAAACAACGGATTGAGGAGTTTAAAATGGATATGATGTTGCTGTTTAAGGTCGCCAAAACAGAAGAACAACGTGAAACCATCTTCGCTGTTATTGATATGACTATCGCTGAGGGAGGGTATCAATAATGGCTCACTTATTACTGGCTCCCTTACTTCCTTACCTTACTTCCTTTACTAGTAAGGTAAGGGGGTAAGTCATGGACATGAATAAACTTGAAGCAGAATTTACTGCTCGATTGAAAGAGCGTGGGTTATCCCTCACAACGGGTAAGTCTTTTCACATATATGCAGCTCATTTCCCACCCAATTCTCCAAGGTGGCCAACAAGTGCTAAGAACTTGCAAAATTTGGCTAAAGGCTCGTATATACGTGCTGCTGTCTTTTATAAGGTAGTTACCGACGCGCTAAAGCCAACCGCTGTAAGTAGACAAAAAGCAGCTTGGTTTAGTGATATTGAAGAAGCATTTGTGAAGCAAGTTAATGACCGTTGTAACGCGATTTGGGATCAATTTGATTCGGAAGTTCAGCAATTAGCTCAGGCACGAGCCAGCATTGCAGAGGCCAAAAATGACGAACTGATGACTGAGCTACATGAGGTTGAAAAATATGTTGATGAACTGCTTTCAACTAATGAACGGCAGCTGGCAACGATATCAAATCTAAATTCAGAAGTGGAACTGGTACGACAGCATGAAGGGACGATTACGCAGTTGAATGAGCGTCTAGATGAAAAAGTAAGCCAACTCAAAGAGCTTACTAGCAAACTAGATAAGCACCACCTTCTCGCGCGTGACATGGCAGCTAAAACGGCAGAGATTGACCGTCTTGAGCAGCATATTGAAGCTCTGGAAAGTTCAAACAAATCCCTTCAAAAGTCTTACGAGGTTGAACTAAAGAGGAACGGTGCGCTGGAGGGACAGCTTCAGTTACTAAAGCCCCCGTCATCTCCTGAGCATCAAGCCGCTATCGACATGGTTGATGGCATGAATCAACTAGAGTAGCCCAAGTAACGACATCAAGCCTTTGCAGCCAAAATAAAAAGAGCAAGGTTACTCCAGCCCCGTACGTCCATTTCTTCGAAATAACGGGGTTGGAACTTGCCAAAGCGGCCGCTTTGGAATCGCTTGGGCTGCGCCCAAACCCCTAATTAACTTATGAGACCTATTTAAAAATAGGCGAAATATCATGACTAAAAAAAATAAAAAACAGCAAATACAGAATGCGTATTTGCAAGACCAAACCATCAAAAATCTGTTCGAATTCGAAATAGATAAGCTGATTAAAAATAATAAGACGGTATCTAAATCAGCGTTAAAACAACATCCTGATTTGACGCATTCCATGGTGGAATCTGTCTACCCTTACTATGCCACTTCAAAGAATGCTCGTATCGAATTGAACTGTAGCATCGTTGATAAAAAGACATGGCAACACAAAGCGAAACAAGCTGATAAGACAGTATCTCAGCTAGCGATTGAATCGCTTAATAAAGTACAGATTAGAATCCCGTTTACGCAAAAACTACAATCTGAATTGAATGCTGTGGCGCTTGAGCGAGTTAGGTTCAACTCACTACTTAACCAGCTTGCCAGATGGTGCAACACGCACAAAAGCGGCATTGAAACTGTTCAAGTGCTCGCTGAGCTTAACTACTTACAGAAGCAGTTTGATGATCATGACTTGAGGATGATGCAGATATTTGCTCAGCCTTACGACCACTATCTTTATGAATATCCGACTAAGGACGGTTGGAGGGTCTACCAGTGTCACTAATCGCAGTATTCTCACAAAGTGGTGTCGGGCAGACTAACCTCAAAGCCGCAAGCAATTATTTGTATGGGCAATATTGCTCATTGTCCGATGAACAAAAATCAGAGTATTCGGACGCGACTAATTTATTAAAAATGGCAAGAGATAGTGGTGATGTACAACTTGAATATGAAGCTATCCATATCCGCTCGCAAATTAAAGGAAAGAAACGTAACCCACCACCTGAGGCGATCAACGGTAATCGAGTTGCGGTTGACTATGCGATTGCTAACAACCCTCATAAGCATAAGTATGTCAGTGGTGTCATCTCACATGCTTCAAATGATACTGCCAAGCTCATTGCCAATCCAAACATTGAAGCTGAGTGGAGAGAGCTATTTGAAGACCTGTGTTTTGCTGGGCTTCCTCAAGATGAACGCCTGATAGACTGGGTGCGACACTCTCATCAACCTATCCTCGAAAATCATTTTCTCATACCTCGCATTCATTTGCGCACAGGCAAATCATTTAATCCTGCTTACCCAGGTCATGAGCGTGATTTCAACATCCTTAGAGATTATCTCAATTTAAAATATGACCTAGCTGACCCTAACGACCCGCTACGCAGGCGTTTAACACAACCATCAAGCAGAAATGATAAAACGTCACAAGTCGTAAAACAGCTAAACACTATCGTTAAAGAATTTATTCAACGAGAAAAAATCCGACACCGAGAAGATGTAATCGCTCTGCTCAATCGTGATGAAGTCAAAAAAGCATTTGGTATTAACAACGTTGAAACTTCCCATAACTTTGTTCGCATTCGACTTGATGATAGAGAGAAAGCCATACGTCTTAAGGGGTTTGCGTTCACAGAGCAGTTCACGTCATTGGAAGCGATTAAGCAAGGTGAGCCGACGATGTTAACCAAGCAAGAGCGTTTGGAAGAGCTTGGAGCGAAACTGAACGCTGCCATTGAAAGGCGAGCTGCGTTTAATTTAAAACGCTATGGCGAGTCCTCGTTTCAGAAAAATAATGACAATTCGATGGGAAAAGAAGCGAGTGAAGCGTTTACACAACGCATGAATGATTCTTTCCCTATTCCATCAAACGCCAGCGACTTTCTTCCTGTACCAGATATTGATGACAACCTTACAGGCTGGGACAAGCTCGTAGCAATAGAAAGTAGAAAGACTGCCGCTCATATCAATGCGATAGCGGCAATGTTGCAGCAAGCAAAAATACAATCAGAACAATTAATAAAAATATTAGACGCAATGAGAAGGAAGCCGCGTTATGAATCACTTAGAAAGCCAGTTGAGCAATTGTTTGCTCACAACGAACAAGCAGCAAGAAAAATCATTGATGATGCTAAGGGCAGAGTTACAAGAACAATCAGCGCTATTCAAAGCGACTATCGAGCAACTCATGACGGAGTATCAAAACGAACGTCGAACCCTTTTGAACAAAATCGAGACAACACACGACAAGATAACGCTCGAATACAAAGCCTCAGTGAAAGAGTTGGTGAAACTATCGAAACAATCAGAGAGTCAATCGACGTCAGCGAAAGCTGCAATGAAGCGGCTAGATACTCGTCTGAGCGCATTGGAGAGCTTACAAAAGCAACAGAGCGCAGTCTTAGACAACTTCAAAGAGGTTTTGCGGATATCGTAAACCAGCCCGTGCTTCTTGACCGACTCAAAGCGCGAGTAAAACAAAATGAGCTAGGGAAGAACCAGTCATCACCTCTAAGTAAATCTGGCATCAAGCCCAAGAATAGAACTAAAAATAACGACAATACGAATGAAATATAATTAAAATAAGGAAGCAAAAATGGACATTTACCAACAGTCATACAACAGGCACGTCAGGCTAGCTAGAAAGGCTGAAAAAGGCTTAACTACATTCGATAGAGCCTATTCTAGACGCACCAATGTCACTAACTTGCGATGAGTTAACTATCGTGCATTGGCGGTGGTTTTCACAAAGTATTCTCAATTATTGTTGTTTACGATAATAGCCGCTGAATTACTGCTAATAACGATAATGGCGAATACTTACTTTCATACATGCAATTTGATATTTGGTACTAAACTAACGGATCGTACTTTGCCTACTGGCAACTAGGAAGGAATCCTTCCTAGTTCAAACTCATTCCTGCCCGTGCGACGTGAAGTTGCATGAAGCGTTGTTCACCACGATAAGAGTGAACCATCTATATCACCAGATGCCCCTATGGTTCTGAATAAAGTAGCGAACCAGACAATGTAACGATACTCGGCCGTTAGGCTGAGTGGGAATGAAATCGTGAGAGGACATTCTTCCTGAAACCACAATTCGGGTAAGTGCTAGGGTGTCAGTATGATGAACGTATGTGAATCCATTAAAGGTGCGTTATGTGATGAAGCAGCGGAAGTGGTTAATACGCTGTGGCCAAAATGGCAATGAGAGTCGGAAAGGAGTTGGGCAGTGCCCTTTCCTGATCGTTGTACTCTCCGCACTAGAGTGGGCATCTTACCTGACGTTTACGCTTCATGCGGAACACAGTAAGCCTGAATCGCTCCCATTGGGAAAGTTGTCTGTGATGGTGGCCGATAGTGGTGCAGGTAAAGGAGGCTGGAGAAAGCCAAAGCTGCATTGTAATGATGCAGATATAGACTTGTGTCTGGCACGAAAGTGAGCCCACTTCCAGCTGGTCTCCCGTTGCAAGAAAATTAGAAGAACTTTGTTAATGGAGAAACGCAAATGATGACTTCAAATGAAGTTAGTGCCTCTCCTTGCTTTACTCAATGATAATCCATCGATTGGAAATTCAAAGAGCAGAAAGTATCAAAGCTTCAAGTTAGTATTGCAAAGGTAACCATTGTGGTTACTGGGTAACATAGTACGCCTTAGTGGAGGCTTGAGCCGTATGCAGTGAAAGTTGCACGTACGGTTCTTAGGAGAGCGGCACTTGGTAACAGGTGTCGCTTATCCGACCAAACCTTCTCAGCCCCGTCCAACAGACTGCCTAGCGAGTACTGCAAGAGACCAAACAAATCTAATCCGTACTTTGGGTTCTTACACGGAGTTTTCCGTTGTTCTACCCCGAAACTCTCATTCGATTCACACAACAGATTGATACCATTTGAGTTTCACAATGGTTACAAGCAACATAGACGGAATGCAAACACGGAAAGATTCCGCCTAATAAGCGTTATATGAATTGGAGAGTTTATGTCTCAAGCAAAAATAGAATTTGAATTGGCAATGTCTGATTCCGAGGAGCTTATCTCCTGTTACGATTCAATGAATGATTGCAATAACAAATTACGACCTCCAGAGGTACTAAAAAGAGCTACTCTGATCATGACTTTAACCGCTTGGGAAACATACGTTGAAGACGTTGCTAGTGAGCTAATTCATGCAAAATACGGCATGGTTATGGGGTCTCAAATTGGGAGCATCGTAACTGGTAGACTAAATGACCACCTCAAAACGTTTAATAACCCTGACTCAAAAAAAACTAAAGACCTCTTCCAAGAGTTCTTTGGGATTGACGTTACTGAAAGTTGGGTGTGGGGAAATTTCCATACAGCAAAAGACGCTCGAACAGCCCTTAACTCTTGGCTGCGTAAACGTGGTGAGGCGGTACATAGAGCACAGGTCGATAAACAATCTCCTCACATCGTAAAAAGAGATGAACTAGATAAGTGCATAAGGTTTTTTAGAGAACTAGTCGACGTCACAGATAAGAGATTGTCCGAAATTTAATTCATATAACAAATTGTTCAACTGGATTCCAAAACGCTTGGCAATTTTGTATCGGCTAGCTTCAGTGTTTTAGGCGGTTATTTATATTTTTGTGGTCAGCGTTTTCTCACCAATTAACAAGGCGTTAAATTTAATAAGGAAGATTAAGTGGAAAAATTTGAGTTGATACCATCCCCGAATGCGGAAATTGTCGCTTCATCAGGAGTTCCCGCATTATTGGAAGAAATTAGACCCGAATGGCAAGCAAAGAATCTAATACAAAGGGTCAATAAGATATTGCCCGTTGATCCTAGCAGCGCTTGTCAACGAATGTTTAATGCAGCAATGCATGATCTTAGGGATAAAATCTGCATTGCTGGTTTAGATATTGCGAAAGAAGCTGCAGAACAGTACAAACTTCCTCCAGTATCTAAGCATGAAGATATAGAAAATTACTCAGTTTCGCGCATAATCGATTTAGCTTACAGAATGGGTTTATTATCTCGTCCTGAATACCGACGAATATTGAGAGCTTATGATATTCGAAAAGACCTTGAGCACGAAGATGATGTTTATGAGGCAGGTGTAGAGGATTGTGTTTATATTTTCAAAACTTGTATTGATGTTGTCTTATCAAAAGATCCTGTTCATCTTCTGAAGCTTACAGATGTTAAGGATGTCGTTGAGAACCCAGAACCAGCAGTAATTTGTGATGAGGTTATAGAGGACTACAAGCATGCACCTGCGCCTCGACAAAATGAAATTTATAGGTTTTTAATTGGTACAGCACTTAATAAGAAACAGGCTGATATTGTAAGGCAAAATTGCTATAACACTCTCCATTCTTTGAAAGATCACACTCAGAAAGAAGTTCTACTCGAAACAGCTCGTTCGCATGTCGAAAAAATTGCTAGGTCTACACCAGACCAAGCTTTGGTTAGAGTAGCCCATGCTGCAGGTATTTTTGCCTATTTCAAAAAAGCGCAAATATCAGCATTCTTTAAATCTAGTTTGGAACAAATGGAAAGCGTTGGGCATCATTGGGGCAACTATTCCCAGCATGGTGAGATGCTAAGAAACTTCCAAGAAATTGGAGGACTTAAGTACTGTCCTACAGAAATGCTAACAGATTTTGCTCTTTGGTTTGTTCAATGCTACGTCGGGGAACCTGGTGGGTATGGTGCAGGTTACAATCGTAGTGTGTTTTTCAGCAACGTAGGTGCACCGTTATCTCTAGAAATCTTAAAGCAAGAAAAGTCTCGAATGCTACCTGTATGTGAGGCACTTGAAACTGACCCAACAATTCGTCGTTGCATTTCTAACCAGCATCTAGCTAGGCGGTTTGAAAGATTGCTAGAAGAACTGGAGTAAAATTACATTTACAAAGCGTTTAAGAGTGATTCCTCACGCTTGGCAGTTTCGCTTCGCTCAAGTATAGCCAAGCGTGCATCACACCTTAACGCGGTGTTAGGTAGCTAGGAGAGTTCAGTGGAAGATAAAAATCTTGAGAAAGCAAATGAAAGCGCGTCCGAAATAGATAAAATCAAGGAAGAACTTTCGCAAATTACACCTACTACGAAAAAGCGTGCTCTTGAAAAGTTTGGCTTAGCTGCTTTAGGCAGTATTCCGTGGGTAGGTGGCTTTATTAGTGCGGCTGCTAGTATAAAGACTGAAGAAGGAACATTAAAAACTGACTCATTACAAACTCGCTGGCTGGAAGAGCATGAAAGCAAAATGCAGGTTTTGGGGCAAACACTTAATGAAATCAGCGACAGTTTTGAAAGGCTAGGTGAAGCTGTTGATGAGCGTCTCCAAAGTGAAGAGTATTTGGATTTGGTTAGAAAGTCCTTTAGAACATGGGACGCCGCTGATACTAATGAAAAACGCAAGTACATTGCCAACCTAATTAGTAACTCAGCAGGTGCGCGTGTTTGTTCTGATGACGTTGTGCGTTTATTTATCGATTGGTTAGCTGGATACCATGAATCACATTTTGCAGTTATTCGTGAAATTTATAAGGAACCTGGTGTAACTCGCTATGATATTTGGTCTGCGATCAATGGTAATGTCCCACGTGAAGATTCAGCAGAAGCTGATTTATATAAATTACTAATCCGTGACTTAAGCACTGGTGGCGTAATTCGGCAGGCTAGAGAAACAACATACGATGGTCAGTTTCTTAAGCGTAAACCAGCACCTAAAAAATCAGGCTCACGCACTACAGAATCTGCATTTGAAAATAGTAAACCATATGTGCTCACTGAGTTGGGAAAGCAGTTTGTACATTACACAATGAATGATGTAGTAACTAGAATTGGTGAGAAAGTTACCTAACAATGCGCTTAAGCGGACACTACAGGCTTGGCATTTTTGCTTCGCAAAAGTTTATGCCAAGGTTTCGTGCAGCTTAGCTAGGCGTTGATATGCTACATATCAAACTAGGAGGCAAAATTGCCAGAATTAAAGATTGATGAAAATTTAGTACAGTGGGACGAACTTTCCGAACACGGCTGGAAAAATTTACTTTTGGGAAACGGCTTTAGTATCAATATATGGGAAAAGTTTGGTTATGGGACACTCTTTGACCTTGCCAAAAGTGATCGTGTTGATGTTCAGCTTGAAACTGAGGGCTTAGCACTATTTGATCACTTAAATAGTTCAAACTTTGAAGATGTATTGAGGATTTTGTATCACGCTAAGCTAGTCGATGAGCAACTTGGTGAGCCACAGAAAGACGACATCCAGCATCTGTATGAAAACACTAAGAATGCGCTCGGATCGGCTGTTAACTACGCACATATTTCGCCAGGTGTCGCAGATGTGGCGGAGATCAATAGACAGTTAAGATCATACAAAAATGTATTTACAACAAATTATGATCTAATTCCCTATTGGGCAGTTATGGATTCAGATTTATGGCGCTTCAAGGACTATTTCTGGGGTGAGGGAAACTGTTTTGATGTCTCAGACACAGAAGTGCCAGCCGATAGAACTAAGCTTCACTATCTGCATGGAGCTATACATTTGGTTGAACGTAGTGACGGAAAAACTCAAAAGCTAACAGCTAACGGGTTAGAACGTTTAACAGACCTATTTGATCTTGCTCACCCTGAAAGATTTCCGCTATTCATTTCTGAAGGTAGTTCAGAATGGAAATTATCAAGAATTAAGCGTAACGATTATTTACGTTTTTGCTTTGAAAAACTAACCAAAACCAAGGGTGGCTTAGTGGTGATCGGTCATTCGTTACATAAGGATTACGATCAACATATCATTGATGCGATAAACGATAGCCGTATATCTCGTGTTGCTATAAGTGTGTGGCCGCTTCTCGATAATGCCGAAATCGTTTCGTTTAAATCTCGATTATCTCAATGTTTACAAGGCAAAGATCTATACTTCTTTGACTCTACGACACATCCTCTTGGAACGTTGGATTTAAACGAACCTGTAGTATAACAAGTTGCTTAAGTCTGATCGTGCCGAACTCGCTTCGCTCAGACATGGCACACGTTTACTCACAACTTAGCAAGGTGTTATAACGCAGTTGAATTCATCGATAAGAGGTAACATGGATATCCAAATCTTAGTCACTGGTATATCTGGTGTCAGCGTTTTTGTTCTTGGGCAAATAGTTCTAAAACTCTTTATTGAGCCAGTGATTGCGCTGAAGGCTACATTTGGTGAAATTTCAGGGTTATTCTTACGAGAGCAGCCTAAAATTATTGGCGCAAGTGCTAGTGATCTGCTCCAGTCAGACTGAACACTTCATTAAGCGACATTTTGCTTTTCAAAGTTAACTGGGCTTAGATACCCAAGAGCACTGTGCCTTCTCGTCCGATTATAATCAACCTCAACGTATTCGAAGATCGCTTGACGCATCTCTTCTCTCGACATTATCGCCTCATATTGTACAGCTTCCACCTTCATGGAACAGCCAAATACAGCCAGCCTGCGCTTCTTGACCGACTCAAACAAGCAGTCACCTCAAGCTAAATCAAGCAAGAAGACCAAGCGTAAAATTATGGAAACGGCAGTAGAAAATTTAAGATAGTTAATGAAATGGGAAGTAATTGCCATTCTTAGAACAAATAATGACCACTCAAATGTTAAAAAATGACTTTTTTATTTTCTACTTAAAGTTCAACATTTAAGGCAATTTCAAGTTAGATCTATCGCTTTTTCAACAGTATTTTAACACCTTGTGTTGGGGGGTTAAATGAAAACTTTCATTTAACAATTCTAACATTTCGTGGATTTGTCATTTAATTATTCATGAATATAATCAGCAGCTTCCTATTATAGAAATTGCGCATCCAATAAATTGTTATGATTGTTAAAGAAAAATTATTGTCTAATCACGAAGAAAAACAAAAAAAGAAAAAGTTTATTTTTGAAGAAATTTTAAAAATAAAACCTGAGGACTTACCTATAGAATGTAACGCATATGTGAGTGATTTGTTGGGTTGCTATTGGGGGGCATTACGACTAGTAAAAAAAATGCTCGATAAAACTCGGATTGAAAAATATCGTGTTGTCGTCGTCTTTTCTCCGACTCAATCGGGAAAGACTACTGCTGTACAAACCTACGCTACGGCAAGGTTAGTGATAGACATGTATGAACGTCATCTTAGAGGGGAGCCTTTGTATGATCATACTGATCCAGTCAATATAACGTACACTAACTCAATAAATTTTGATGGACTCTATCAAAATGCTTGCGCTAGCTTCGCCAGAAATGTCAATTTACAGGTGATACGTTCACCACGAATTAGAAACTGTAATTATGATCGAATACATACATTGTTTTTTGATGAGCTACATTATGCTGCCAGTGATGATGCTGTGTATATAAAACAGTTAATTGAGGTCTTAAACAACAAACAACATTTGACTGCTATTCTAGTCAGCGCTACGCCACTGACTGCATTTTTGTCGTTATTTCATGCGTATCAAGACGAATTAGGGCTAGTGATGCATGACAGAGCTGATTTAGCAGGCTACACAGGTCTTAATGAATATGCAAAGCGACGTCAACTGATCAATATCGGAAGTTCTCGCACATCGATGCTGACGTCTACTAAAACTAAGGAAGCATGGACACATTTCGACCAGTTTGATCAGGGCGTTATGTTAGTTCGTGCCCAATCTAAGCAACTCAGTCAACTGTACATGATGTTGCGCGGTCGATTCCCAGATGCAGTTTTAATGATAAATAGTTCTAATACGGCTGGAGTAAACGATTTGATAAAAAACGGACACTCGGTCGAACATCTATCGTTAGCAACAATCCGCCAACGCTATGAACACATGGATCTCGATATGCATCGAGTCATAATATTAACTGTTGCACAATTACGAGCAGGAGATGATCTGGGGCAAAAGCTCAAGAATGATTTACGTGTCGTCTGGGAATCAAGTAAAGCAAATGTTTCGTCTGTGGTACAAGGACTGCCTGGACGTGCTACTGGATACATAACCAATGAAAAAGTGCGTATATTTATGCATAAGGAACATTTCCGTGTGCACATTGATAGCCAGAATGCGTTGGAATCTCTCTGTGAACAACAAGCAACGCTAATCGAAACTATTGAACGATTATCACATAGGCTCGATGGTACTCGGTATGATAACGCGTCATGTATAGCCTCTTATCAAGACAATGTCGGTACAGCAGTCGGTGAAATGCAGGATTCAACATCAACAGAAAACAATACGATAACATCTTCTGATATTGCCGAAGTGGTAGTCTTTGCTGGATATACTGACCCGCAGACTATTACCGATGATCTCAATATGATTCGATTAGTTGACATGGTTCGCACCCAATTGCGTTCGAAGGTAGCCCGACTGCACCCACGTGCGTTGCCGTTCGCCAAAGCTTCTTGGAGTAAATATCATAAGTTTGAATGCAATAGCCCAAAATCACGCGCGAGATCATCTGGTCTATACGACCGTGACTACATCGATGCTGTTGCCGAAAAAACACTATTTGAGCGTTCCTTTGTTAAAGTTGCTGACATTTCTAAAAAAGATCATGGTAAGACGGAGTATCACGCTATGGTTTTTTCTCAGCACTTATTTTCGACCAGCGGTGAGTCATTAACAGAAGAGCAAATGAGTTATATATGTGAGCGCCTCGAATTGAAAACTTGTGAAGAAGTTGTCATAGTAATCCGCCGCACTAAATTTGATAAACCCCTGGTAACTAGCTCTCATCAACCTGGTTTAACAAAAACTAACGATGAATTCCCGCCCCTGGTAAAGCCACCTCTTCAGGTAGTAAATGCTTATTCAAGTGTTAGACTTCAGCAGGCGAGTTAAACTATCCAAAGTAGCAACAGGGTTCTTAATTGGACATATAAAGAGCCCTGCTGCTAAGAGTTAAACCGAATAATGCCCTTGATATTTATGAAATCATGGTACATTTCTTGGAAGATATTTACTTACAATAAAGTGTCGTAGATAGCGTATAAACGAGTATAATGTGGCGTAAGTAATTAAACTATTGCTATAAAAATTTTTATCATTAACAAATGACAATCTAACCTATTTGCATATAAAAAGTAGAATTATAATGAAAAAGACTGTTCGAGACGACGTTGTTGAGTTCGTAAACGATGGTTTGGATATTGCCAGAATAGCATCTAGCCGTGCTACCAAAAAAGCCATATTAGTAGTTAGTGCGAAACCGAGTATCCATAAGAAGAAGGAACTCGAAATTAACGAACCTTTTCTAATGACCATACCCAACTACGGTTTAAAACAATTAAAGATTACAGCAGTTGACTCAGATTCAGTTGAAGTGAAAGTAGATGATATTGAAATTTGGCCAAATTTCATGCTCTTTAAGGACGTCGATAACTCTATGATGTCAAAACCAGTAAAAGATGATATCAGGAATAAGTTGGATCACTTAGTTCTCAAGACTAACGAGAACTCACAGCTAACTGAAGAACTAAAAGAGGATTTCGCGGCCCACGTTGAATATATTAAGGAATCAATGGAGCGTATTGGGCGTAAGGATTGGTTAATTCTTAGCATGGGGTTATTAGGAAATTTTGCGTCAGGTGCTTTTTATGCTCCTGACCTAGCGATTGAAGCTGCAAGAAGTATAGCAACTGCTATTCCTCAAGTCTTTAGCGGCATATCTCAAATCATACCTAAAGTAAACCAGGCTCCAGGGCGGGAGCATACTT
>NZ_JBFRJZ010000131.1:0-1336 GCF_041469125.1 Vibrio sp. 10N.286.51.E5
CGTGATGTATGGAATCCACTCCCTCCTTAGCAATCTAGACTTAGGAGTGTGAGAAAAAACCGAGGGTTCCAATATGTTGACTAAAAATGTTATCGCTATCGACTTAGCAAAAAATGTTCTTCAAGCCTGCCATATCAGCATTCATGGTGAGCTAATGTCCAATAAACCTCTGAGTCGCCAGAAGATGAAAGAGTTCTTGGCAAAGGCTAAGCCTTCGATTGTCGCCATGGAAGGTTGTTGCGGTTGCCATTACTGGGGGCAATTAGCAGAAAAACTTGGGCATGAAGTCCGAATCATTAACCCTAAGAAGGTGAAAGGATACCTAGAAGGTCATAAAACGGATCATAATGATGCTCTCGCCATCGCTAACGCCGCTATACAAATTGGTATCAAGTACAGTCGTCCAAAGTCATTGGAACAACAAGCTATGCATTCTTTAGAAACTAGCCGTAGATTCTTATCTCGTAGTGTTGTTTCCCTAGCTCTTCACATTAGAGGGACAATTTTGGGCTACGGGATAGCAAACCCTAGAGGTGAAAAAGGCTTAAAAGCGTCGGTTCAAACCGTGCTTGATGGCGATACACCAATACCCTCCAATGTCGTATCCGTTCTGTCGATGCTTTGGGAGCAATATAAAGAACTTAAAGCAAAACTCATCGCATTCGAAAAAGAGAAAAATGCTTTAACCCGTCAGATAGAGCCGTGCCAACGATTAATGGGCATTGAAGGGGTTGGTGAAACAACTGCTGCGATGCTCTATACAACTCTTGGTGATGGAAAGCAGTTCAAGAATGGAAGACAAGCTTCAGCATTTGTTGGTCTTACACCTAAACAGCACAGTTCAGGAGGCAAAGTTTTTATGATTGGGATCGATAAATGCGGTGGTGTGAAGGAGCTACGCTCGCTTCTTTATCTTGGCGCAATGTCATACGTTGGGCGACTACCCGAAAAACCGAAGACTCAGAAGGACGCTTGGTTGAGGAGCATCATAGATCGTATCGGCTTCAAGAAGGCCTGCATTGCACTGGCTAACAAAGTGGTACGTACTGCGTGGGCAATGCTTCGGTATGAGACTGAATATAAACCAGTATTACTCACTCATTAATCACTACCAAATTTTTAAATTTTACAAAATGATGATGCATAAAAGGTAAGACCAACCTACTGAGAACCTGGCCATTCTGTCATGCTGTAAAAAGCTGCTAGCGCGATAAGGACAGTAGGTGCGCAAAACATCAAAGGCTAGAGGGTAGCTCCTTCAATAAGAAGCCGAATATACGACCGCATCTTAACTTTTATTGCCAAAATCACTTTGTAAATACGTGGATTCCATATA
>NZ_JBFRJZ010000132.1:0-340 GCF_041469125.1 Vibrio sp. 10N.286.51.E5
TAAAAATTGGCGTTCCACCTGGGTCCGTTGCCCCTTGGTAGGTAGTCGTGTTAGCGGCACCTGTGATCTCAGTGATCTTAATACCTTCATTGCCCGACGATAGCGTCGCTTCCAGCGTTGAGATATTGCGTAGTTCGTAAACCTCTACTTGGTCTGCACCTTCCGTGGTAACAAACGAGCCTGCCGCCTGAGCGACAATAGAGCCTAAATCGCCTTCATCAACGACAAACGTACTCGCAACAGTAATATCAGTGATGGTTGGCACATCATCCGTCACCGTGATCTTCAGATCGATCGCATTCGATTTATCTTGGTCGAAATCTTCAGCTACAACAGAGAA
>NZ_JBFRJZ010000133.1:0-663 GCF_041469125.1 Vibrio sp. 10N.286.51.E5
ATTGATTAGGTTTAGAAAAGCAAAGAGATGAAGAACTCCCAAGTTCTTCGAAATTTGTTTCTACTTTTAAAGTAGAGATAAATTGCAGTGTCCCGTTCGTCTAGAGGCCTAGGACACCGCCCTTTCACGGCGGTAACAGGGGTTCGACTCCCCTACGGGATACCACTTCCTTCAAGAAGTAAAAAGGGTCGTTAGCTCAGTTGGTAGAGCAGTTGACTTTTAATCAATTGGTCGCAGGTTCGAATCCTGCACGACCCACCATTTCCTCCCAAGGAAATAAAATTTGGGGCGATTAGCTCAGTTGGGAGAGCACCTGCCTTACAAGCAGGGGGTCACTGGTTCGAGCCCGGTATCGCCCACCATTTCCTCCCAAGGAAATAAAAATATGGGGCTATAGCTCAGCTGGGAGAGCGCCTGCCTTGCACGCAGGAGGTCTGCGGTTCGATCCCGCATAGCTCCACCATCTTTCTCCATGAAGGAATCAAAACTATCATGGGCGATTAGCTCAGTTGGGAGAGCACCTGCCTTACAAGCAGGGGGTCACTGGTTCGAGCCCGGTATCGCCCACCATCTTTAAGCACACTTTTCTTAGTAATAGAAAACTGAGTGTATTTAAAAATGGTTTTGAAAGTTTAATGCTTTAAAAACTCTTGCTCTTTAACA
>NZ_JBFRJZ010000134.1:0-306 GCF_041469125.1 Vibrio sp. 10N.286.51.E5
ATCCTGCACGACCCACCATTTCCTCCCAAGGAAATAAAAATATGGGGCTATAGCTCAGCTGGGAGAGCGCCTGCCTTGCACGCAGGAGGTCTGCGGTTCGATCCCGCATAGCTCCACCATTCCTTCCATTAGGAATTAAAACTTTATGGGCGATTAGCTCAGTTGGGAGAGCACCTGCCTTACAAGCAGGGGGTCACTGGTTCGAGCCCGGTATCGCCCACCATCTTTAAGCATTCTCGTAAGAGAGTATTTAAAAATGGGTTTAAAAGTTTAACACTTAAAACTCTTGCTCTTTAACAATTTGGA
>NZ_JBFRJZ010000135.1:0-736 GCF_041469125.1 Vibrio sp. 10N.286.51.E5
AGAATCGCTCAAAGGCCGTCTTGCCTTCTACATCTATCTGGTCTTGTTTCAACATCGTCCACATTTCACGCCCATGCAAACTAGCCAAGGCTCCTTCCGTTGATTTCCAACCTAGAGCTTGACGTGTTTTCTGCTTCACCCAACGGTGGCTTTGCTCAACGATATTGTTCAGGTATTTAATGTCCAAAATCTCTACTAGCGAGAGCATGAAACAACCCGTCAACCAAAGCTGAACATTCATAGAATCGATAGCCGCGTAGTTACTCTTACTTCCATCTATGACGACTTTACTTGGTAAGCCATTTTGTGAAATAGCCTTATTCAGAAAGGCTTTAGCAGCAGCCTCATCACGCTTCGGGCTAAGATAATAATCAATGACATTTCCAAATTTATCGACGGCTCGGTAATAGTATACCCACTTACCTTTGACTTTGATGTAGGTTTCATCCATACGCCACGAGTCAGACACCGGCTTCTTTCTACGCCTCGCTCTATGCTCTAATAATGGTGCAAATTTGATAACCCAACGATTGATAGTGGCATGATCCACAATGGCCCCACGCTCTAATTGTATCTCTTCAATTTCACGATAGCTGAGTTTGTATGCAAGGTAATAGCGGATAGTTTCGAGAATAACTTCAGAGGGAAAATGGCAGCCTTTAAACATTGAGGATCAGTGTTATGAATAGAAATTAAGCAAAGTTTAACTCTAAAGCTCAAACTTTGCGACAGAACC
>NZ_JBFRJZ010000136.1:0-1282 GCF_041469125.1 Vibrio sp. 10N.286.51.E5
CCATATCATTAACAACGCCTGTCAGCATTAAAGAATTGCTTAAATTGCTTCTGTAAGGAGATAATCGTCATCGGCTTCACTATTGATGTAGGTAGTTTGTTTGGCGACGATTCTCTGATCATAAATGAAGCCTTTTTTCTATCTAAATAAACAAGTTAGCTCTTAAGATCCTGTCTATGAACTAGGGTTAACTTATCTCTCTGTCACTTAATGGCCATTTTACTGCGCAGTAATCTCTAAAATACTCAATAAGCAGTTACACCTTATTGTTTTATTATTGAAGAGAGGGCTCATGGCTTGTAAACCACTTGCAGTGATAATAACTGGACTATTATTAACGCCGAATTTTGCTAGCGCTGATGTTGACATTTCGAAATCTGAAAGCGATCAAGCAGCAGAACAGGCAGCAAAGGAACTTGCAAACCCAAATACAGCTTACGCTAGCCTTAATTTAAAGCTGCAGTATTCAGGTGGTTACGATGGTGGAGGGGATGCTTTCGCGACTGTATTACAGCCGACATTGCCATTCCCCATGGATAATGGTGACAAAGTGATCTTCCGCCCGGCTATCTCTTATGTACAGAACGATTTCCATATGGATTCACCAACAAGATCGCAGCATATGGACCAGTCTGGCGTTACGGACATCTCATTTGATTTAGCTTATGCGCCTAAAATGGAGGGTGGGACTATTGTCGCTTTCGGTCTGTTTGCTTCTTTGCCAACGGGCAGTAATGACCTAACGGCTGATCAATTTGCTGTCGGGCCTGAATTTATGTTCGGGAAGGCGAGTAGTGAGCGAGTTGTTGGTATGTTCCCAAACCACTTGTATGGTGTTTCTGGAAACGGAGCCGACCATTCTGATACTCGAATCAACAAGACATCGACACAAGTCTTTTGGGTGGAGATATTAGGCGGAGGTTGGACGGTAGGCTCTGCGCCGACATTCTCGTATGACTGGAATAAGGATCAGGCGGAAATTCCGTTGAATATAAGCGTAAGCAAGACTACTGTGTTGAACGGACGTCCTTGGAAGTTTGGCATTGAAGCGAACTATTACCTTGAGAAAGACGAAGAAACGCGTCCAGATTTTATGTTGAGCTTTAATATCAGCCCAGTTGTTGAAAATAAGCTGGCGTCTTTGTTCGATTAAGCCGTTATTTGAAATACAGTTTTAGAAACGAAAAAGGCTGAACGATCATCGTTCAGCCTTTTGTGTTATTGGATTGAAGCGATTCTATTAACCCGCAGCAGCCTGCATGACAGGGCGGGAGCATACTTT
>NZ_JBFRJZ010000137.1:0-1676 GCF_041469125.1 Vibrio sp. 10N.286.51.E5
TTCTTTTGATTAAACAGAGTTTCTGAATCATTTTAGAGAACATTAAATGAGCCTAATTATGAACCGTCTAATTTCCTCGGGTTTTACCGTTGCTTTGTCATTACTTGTAGTGGCATGTAGCTCACCCCACACGTTGGATGTACGCGTACAAAAAGACAATTACAAAGAAGTGGTTGTAGAAGAAGCGATATCAGTAAAAGAGCCATTGCGTATGTGGGCGAGTGAGAACCCAGACTTCTTATACTCTCCAATCGATCAAACAACGCCAATTAAAGTGTCAGGTGAGCAACTAAATATCTTAGCTTTGTCAGGAGGCGGCGCGAACGGAGCCTTTGGAGCCGGTATTTTGATAGGGCTGGAAGAATCTGGCCAATTGAAAGACTACTCAATAGTTACTGGCATCAGTGCAGGAGCGCTAATGGCACCATTTGTATTCATCGGCGGAGATGCATTTCCGAAGATGAAGGAGGTGATGTTAAACATCAATGACAAATCAGTGCTCGGCAAAAAGAACTTTTTAAACACCGTGTTTAAAGATGCTTTTACTGACGGTAAAAACTTGAATCAATTTATCGCTCAGGCGTTCCCTGAACCGATGATCGAGCAAATTGCTGCGCGACACCGCAACGGTAAGCGTTTGTTTATTGGTAGCACACACTTTGATTCTGGAGAGCTTGTCATTTGGAATGTGGGCGCAATTGCAAATAGTGACATGCCAGATAAGTCTGAACTTATATATAAGGTTTTAGCAGCAAGTGCTTCTATTCCTGGAGTCTTCCCACCGCAGTTTATCAATGTGAAGTACGAAGGTAAAAGTTATGAAGAACTTCACGTCGATGGTGGTTTAGCCGCTCAAGTATTTTTCAATCCATCTAACTTCGACTATCAGCAGATCTCAGATGCTCTTGGGTTAGAAAAACCACCACAGCTCGATGTTATTCGAAATGGAGCACTGAAAGCGCCGTACCACTCGCTGAGAGATAAGGGTCTAGATTTAGTAGCAAAGAGCGTATCAAGCCTGACTCTTGCTCAAACACGTGGTGATTTATATCGAATGAAATACATCTGTGAAATCAACAACATTGATATGCAACTTACTTACATCGAGCACGACTTTGGTTACGCCAAACGAACCAAAGACATGTTTGATGAACACTATTTATTAACCATATACGAATATGGTTATCACAAAGCAACTCAGGGCAAACCTTGGGTAACAGAATTACCTTAATTTAGGGATATCGTAAAATGAATAAAACAGTTTTAGCGCTACTTATCATGGCAACGTCTAGCGCTGCCATGGCACAAAATGTGACCTCAATGGAACAGCAAAAAGTCGATAACGACATGCTACAACTGGCCGACGTTCAACAAGAAGCGGCGTTGTTCATGGTTGAAGAAAATTCAGACTACGTGGAGATTGACTACATTGGTCAGTGGGTTGACGTGAACAATTACGTCACACATAAAGAAGCTAAAGAACGCCAGCTTCAAAAGACCACCAAGAAATACATTTACTCGCAAACAGGTGAAACTCTAGAATCCATCGAGCAGCGAATTGCTGAGCATATTCAAGTGGACCAACCTAGATATTTCAGTGTCGATGTTTACCGTAATTACCACGGTGATTCTGGGGACTTTAACTATCTAGCTCGAGTTATCGAATACATTTAAGT
>NZ_JBFRJZ010000138.1:0-244 GCF_041469125.1 Vibrio sp. 10N.286.51.E5
TTGATTAGGTTTAGAAAAGTAAAGAGATGAAGAACTCCCAAGTTCTTCGAAGTTTGTTTCTACTTTTAAAGTAGAGATGAATTGCAGTGTCCCGTTCGTCTAGAGGCCTAGGACACCGCCCTTTCACGGCGGTAACAGGGGTTCGACTCCCCTACGGGATACCATTGGGTCGTTAGCTCAGTTGGTAGAGCAGTTGACTTTTAATCAATTGGTCGCAGGTTCGAATCCTGCACGACCCACCATT
>NZ_JBFRJZ010000139.1:0-253 GCF_041469125.1 Vibrio sp. 10N.286.51.E5
TCCAAATTGTTAAAGAGCAATGAGACTTCTTGTGAAGTTCATTTTCTAAAGACTCTCACAGTCGAAAAATCCAACCAGCGACATAAGAAGTGGTTTGGAGATTTAACTTCCAAGAATATTTAGAGAATGGTGGGCGATACCGGGCTCGAACCAGTGACCCCCTGCTTGTAAGGCAGGTGCTCTCCCAACTGAGCTAATCGCCCACGATAGTTTTAATTCCTTCGTGGAGAAAGAATGGTGGGTCGTGCAGGAT
>NZ_JBFRJZ010000140.1:0-3335 GCF_041469125.1 Vibrio sp. 10N.286.51.E5
AGAAAACATTACGTTAGACGGAATTTACGCTGAGCTTAGTGCTTAAGGTTCTGTCTATGAGAGCTCACATAGTTAAGCTATTAAATTATTAGTCGCTGCCAAATAGATCGCGAGTATAAACTTTTTCCTCTACATCGCGAATCTCATCGACCATGCGGTTAGAAACAATCACATCACAGGTAGCTTTAAACTCTTCAAGATCATTAATTACTTCAGAGTGGAAGAACTCTTTTTCTTTCAATACAGGCTCGTAAACCACCACTTCAATGCCTTTTGCTTTAATTCGCTTCATCACACCTTGAATGCTGGATGCGCGGAAGTTATCGGAACCTGACTTCATAATAAGGCGATAGATACCGACACGCTTAGGGCTGCGACTGATGATGGAATCAGCGACAAAATCTTTACGTGTACGATTCGCATCTACGATAGCACCAATAATTTCATTAGGTACATCTTCATAGTTTGCACGAAGCTGCTTCGTGTCTTTTGGCAAACAGTAACCACCATAACCAAATGATGGGTTGTTATAGTGATTGCCGATACGCTGATCTAGACCAACACCTTCAATGATCTGACGAGCATTAAGACCATGCGTCTCTGCGTAAGTATCAAGCTCGTTGAAATAAGCGACACGTAAGGCAAGATAAGTATTCGAGAACAATTTCACCGCTTCCGCTTCAGTAGAGTCAGTAAATAGTACTGGTACTTCTTTCTCTATCGCACCTTCTAACAACAATTCTGCAAATACCTTAGCACGTTCAGATTGTTCACCAACAATAATGCGAGATGGGTGAAGGTTATCAAATAAAGCACGTCCTTCACGTAAAAACTCTGGAGAGAACAAAATGTTCTTGCAGTTCATTTCTTCTGAAATACGCTTAGTGTAACCAACTGGTACCGTTGACTTAATCACCATTACAGCATTTGGATTAATCGCCATAACATTTTTGATCACGGCCTCTACTGATTTGGTATTGAAGTAGTTCGTCTGTGGGTCATAATCGGTTGGTGTCGCAATCACCACATATTCAGCGTTTTTATACGCAAGCTCTTTATCGAGCGTTGCAGTAAAGCTTAGTTTTTTATTTGCCAAAAAATCTGAAACTTCAGTGTCTACTATTGGAGATTGTTTACTGTTTAATAATGCAACTTTTTCTTCAATGATATCGACCGCAACCACTTCGTGGTTCTGAGCCAACAACATCGCGTTAGATAAGCCTACGTAGCCAGTACCTGCAATTGCAATTTTCATATTCTATCTTTCCAAGAATTGTTTCGTTTTTATGTCTAATAGTTTACCAAATAATATCCATTTCATCTCTAACAATCTCAGACTGGTTGCTTGTTGCCCAATACCCTATTCCTGTATTATCTAAGGTAATTTCATTTAAAACGTTAGTGACTATGGACCGACCAATTCGAAACATTGCCAGAGGACTGGCTCTCTCTACTCTAGTGCTCTCACCCCTTTCTTACGCCAAACCTTGGATTGAGCCTACCGACTTACACCTTAGAGCCGACCTTCAATTGCTGGCCAATGCGGGTGTTATCACTGTGCCGATTACCACTTACCCACTAATGTGGGATGGGGTCATCAATGATGTTCGTACCAACTCCGGCAAAGCAAAGACAGCAATGGAAACCGACGCGGTGCGCCGAGTCACTCGAGCATTCAGCCACTCACAACGCAGCAATGTTAAGTTAGAAGCAGGCGCGGCTTCAGAAGCATCACGCTTCCAGCATTTTGGCACGCCAACGCGTGAAAAAGGCGAAGTGACTGCGGGCTACAATAATCAAGGTGATTGGTGGGCATTTAATGTCGAAGCGACTTACGCTTATGATGCGCAAGATGATGAAGACGTTCGTTTAGATGGCTCTTATATTGCAGCGATTCTAGGTAATTGGGTTGTGAGTGCAGGATACCAGCAGCAATGGTATGGCCCTGGTTGGGATACTGCACTCACCATGAGCACCAACGCACGTCCATTAGCGTCGGTTAACATTACTCGCCACAACCCAGAAGCGTTCAGTGTGCCAGTATTGGAATGGCTAGGGCCATGGACAATGACGACAGGTGTGGGTTGGATGGATGACGAACGTCATATGGAAGATACATTACTTTGGACGTTCCGCGGTACCATTAAGCCCCATCCTAACTTTGAATTTGGGGTTTCGCGAGCGGCGCAGCTCTGTGGCACTAATTCAGGCAGTGGCTTTGAGAAGTCTTGTGACCTAGATACTTGGTGGAAGATGTTGGTTGGTGATACCAATGAATATGAATCAGAAAACCCGGCCAACCAACTTGCTTCTGTTGATGCAAGGTGGGGGGACACATTCCGCGGCGTTCCATACAGCTTATATTGGGAATCAATGGGAGAGGACGCAGTAAGATTGGATCGATTTCCTCCTTTCCAAGCCAAGAGCTACCTCTACGGTGCCGATGTATCTTATGAGCTGGCAGAGCAAAGCATTACCACGTTTTTTGAATACTCTGAAACCATGCCGACGTGTGGTGGGGTATTCAACTGCGCCTATGAACATAGTACCTATAAAACAGGCTACCGCTATCAAGACCGTGTGCTAGGTTCAACCTACGATAACGATGCCAACACCTACACACTTGGCTTTATCGGGTTTAGCCATCAAACAAGCCATCGATGGAAAGCCAATATTCGTTACTTAGAGCTGAATAAAGACAATAGTAATATTAACGAAGCGCAAGGTGGAGGTAACAAAGTTTCGCCGAATGGTGAAGATACATGGAACATTGATTTCAGCTACTTATTCCCAATCACTAGAGGCGAAATTGAACTGGGAGCAGAATATAGCTTTATTCAATACCGGGATGGCAGCAGTGATGACAACAACCTAGCGGGTTGGGCGAATTGGCGATATATCTTCTAGTTGATCTGTTTAAGCTAGATTATGAGCTACCTTGAAAAGCACTGACTATGACGAGCCCTACTTTATGGGCTCGTCATTATGCTTTAGCCGAAACTACAACCCTGCCAGATAGAGATACCATCAAACTCTATTTTCTAAGTACGATTTCCCTTATGCCGGGAGTCAAAGTTTTGGTTCATCGCGGATTAGAGGGAACTAAAAACAAAAACGGTAGTAAGTGATATGGTTTAGTCGCCAAACAAAAATCATACACAAACTACCGTTTTCATGCCGAATCATACTTTCCTATCTTCATTCTGGGAAGGCTTTCAAATAGTAAAGTCTCACCAAACAGCATCACTGATTACCCTGACTCTTAAACCTAACTCTGAGGCTAAGTGCCTTTGTGGTCTTGAAGCTGAAGCTATCCATGAGTATCAATGGCGTCA
>NZ_JBFRJZ010000141.1:0-256 GCF_041469125.1 Vibrio sp. 10N.286.51.E5
TGACGCCATTGATACTCATGAATAGCCTCGGCCTCGAGACCACAAAGGCACTTAGCCTCAGAGTTAGGTTTAAGAGTCAGGGTAATAAGTGATGCTGTCTGGTGAGACTTTACTATTTGAAAGCCTTCCCAGAATGAAGATAGGAAAGTATGATTCGGCATGAAAACGGTAGTTTGTGTATGATTTTTGTTTGGCGACTAAACCATATCACTTACTACCGTTTTTGTTTTTAGTTCCCGCTAATCCGCGATGAACC
>NZ_JBFRJZ010000142.1:0-1637 GCF_041469125.1 Vibrio sp. 10N.286.51.E5
CGGTGTTTTTCAAGGTAGTTGTCATCATTTGCTTACTTATTAAGCAGCTTCTCTTTCTGGATTTAGGTGAACGTCACCAACAGGCGCACAGTTCCTGATATCACCAGACCACCGCTCAGGCTTTCGCTGTTTTGCAGCGAGCAATACCTCTACACGACGCTTCAAGATCTCTTTATCTTTTCCATTGTGACGCTCTGAAGGCGTGACGTAATTTAGCTGACTGTGCTTGTGCTCGGTGTTGTACCAGCGTACGAAGGCTTCAACCCAACTTTGGCTACTATCGATTGTTTCAAAGCCCTTCGTTGGCCAGCTTGGCATGTACTTTACCGTGCGGAACAATGACTCAACATACGGGTTATCATCACTGACTCTTGGGCGACTATACGATGAAGTAATACCTAACTCTTCTATTTTGGCTTTGAACGTCAACGACTTCATCGGCGCACCATTATCGGAGTGAAGAACCAGAGCTTGATTGAAGCACTGCTCTCGCATCAACGTTCGTTGCAGAAGTTGTGACGCCAGCTCACCGCATTCATGCTCATACACTTCATAACCAACAATTTTTCGACTGTAGATGTCCTCAATGACATACAGGTAATAATGTTGGCCTCGAACTTTTGAAGGTAAGTAAGTGATATCCCACGTATAGACTTGGTTCGAGTCCGTCGCTGTGTAACTGGTTGGCTTCGCTTGCTTCTGTCTGCTCCGCTGACGACCTCGTTTGTGAAGTTGCCCCTGCGTACTCAACACTCGGTAGTAGCTCGACTCAGAGGCGATATACTCACCTCTATCAAGCAGTGTCGGGACGATTTGAGTTGGAGGCAAGCTTGCAAACTCAGAGCGGTTACACACCTCGATTATCGCATCACGCTCTTCCTGCGACAGCTTGTTAGCAGGCTCAGGTCTGAGGCATATTGGCCTTTTGTCAGCTTGAACTTCACCTTGCTGATACCAGCGACGATACGTTCTCAAGTCGATTTGAACTTCATGGCAAGCTGGCTCTAAACGACACCCGCATTGCTTCGCTTCAAGGATAAGAGTCACTATGGTCTGCCTTTCATCGGTTGAGGTTAGTCGTCCTCTGGCTCTTCCCCGTAAAGGCTCTCAGCTTTTTTCTTAGTACCAAGAGAGCGGCCGTTTCAGCGAGTGCTTTTTCTTTGAGTCGTAAATCTTTCTTCAACTCTTTGATTTCAAGTTTGTCAGCTTTAGCCTGCTTCTTTGCTTCAGCTTCCTGCTCTTTACTCGACTTAAACCCTTGCATACATTCGCTGCGCCAGCTTTGGATTTGCTCTGGAAAAAGACCTTTTTCACGACAATATTGGCTGAGTTCACTTTCTGTCATTGAGTAGGTTTCAGCGACAATGGCAAGTTTAGTTTGAGCTGACCACTGCTCTGATGAAGTGTTGCTATTTGGCACGGCGGCTCCTGAACGTCTGAGTTGCTGGCGCTAATGATACAGGGTCGCAGTGCTAATTCCTTCCTCTTCCGACACTTCTTTAACTGACATTGAATAGGGAGGTAATAGCTTCTTCAATATAGCTTCTTTTCTTTCTACTGAGATACGAGACACAATTACTCTTTATCGCCCAAACTGGTTAAATTTTAACAGTGACATCTACCCTGCCAGATAGGGC
>NZ_JBFRJZ010000143.1:0-968 GCF_041469125.1 Vibrio sp. 10N.286.51.E5
GACACTCCAGCACGTCACTACGCACACGTAGATTGTCCAGGACACGCGGATTATGTTAAAAACATGATCACTGGTGCTGCACAAATGGACGGCGGTATCCTAGTTGTTGCTGCGACTGACGGCCCTATGCCTCAAACTCGTGAGCACATCCTACTTGGTCGTCAAGTTGGTATCCCTTACATCATCGTATTCATGAACAAATGTGACATGGTAGATGACGAAGAGCTACTTGAGCTAGTTGAGATGGAAGTTCGTGAACTTCTTTCTGAATACGACTTCCCAGGTGATGACCTACCAGTTATCCAAGGTTCTGCACTTGGCGCACTAAACGGCGAGAAGCAGTGGGAAGACAAGATCGTTGAGCTTGCAGAAGCACTAGATTCTTACATTCCTGAGCCAGAGCGTGCAGTTGACCAACCGTTCCTACTACCAATTGAAGATGTATTCTCAATTCAAGGTCGTGGTACTGTTGTAACTGGTCGTATCGAGCGCGGTATCCTACGTGTAGGTGACGAAGTAGAAATCGTTGGTATCAAAGAGACTACTCTTACTACTTGTACTGGTGTTGAAATGTTCCGTAAACTGCTTGACGAAGGTCGTGCAGGTGAGAACGTTGGTGCACTTCTACGTGGTACTAAGCGTGATGACGTTGAACGTGGTCAAGTACTTTCTGCGAAAGGTTCTATCAACCCACACACTAAGTTTGAGTCTGAAGTATACGTACTTTCTAAAGACGAAGGCGGCCGTCACACTCCTTTCTTCAAAGGTTACCGTCCACAGTTCTACTTCCGTACAACTGACGTAACAGGCGATATCACTCTACCAGAAGGCGTAGAAATGGTAATGCCAGGTGACAACGTTCAAATGACTGTTGAGCTAATCGCTCCAATCGCAATGGACGAAGGTCTACGTTTCGCAATCCGCGAAGGTGGCCGTACAGTTGGTGCTGGTGTTGTAGCTAAAATCTT
>NZ_JBFRJZ010000144.1:0-826 GCF_041469125.1 Vibrio sp. 10N.286.51.E5
AATTTAAATTACAGGCTCGCGATTCTACGCGCTCGCAGTATAAATGTATCTGTAGGATGGGCCTGTCACACCTCTAGCTAGATTTGCGACAGAGCCAATCTTTGGCACTGTCCCCGTATATCTACTTTCATTCCTTTTTAGCTCATTTTTTATGCTATCCTAATCACGCGCTTTTGTTTTAAGCCATTATACACAGAGTGCACTCGCTACGCTCGTTTCTCTGTGATCTGGAAAGGGGCGCTAACGCCCCCTTTACCCCAGTTAACTGCCTCTTCGGAATGGCGGAATGTTGACTGTCTGTGCTCCTAATTCTTCAGCCAAAGCTTCTTGTTCTTTTTTTAACTTCTTAGCGTCTTCGCTTCGCTTGTCTTTTCTCATACTCAAGTCGAAGTTTTTTTTCTTTTTTGTTTTTCTCTTTACTGTTCATTAGACCTCACAGGATTGTTCTGATTTTAAGGTTTATATTGCATGACCTTATCAAAGGTTGTCCTGGAAAATGAAATGCTGACGCTCTCACTCCGTTCGCTTGTCGGATCGTACTCACTCATGAAAGAACTTTGTTCGTTTCACGATTAAGCACGATCTTAAATCACAAACTTTCGGTTATGGGCGTTACGGTGTGATCTTTGGTTGAGTCCAAAAGATGTTAATTTACGCGGTGAATCGCCCTGAAAGCGTCACAAACTTACAGTACCGATTGGGCTCTTGCTAACTGATTAAGTGTCGGAGATCTTCGCTAAGAGCGTTTGAGGCGGTCTGGAGGGTGTTTCTGATAGCAAACTCGCGCATTTACCATAATAGGAATAAGGCGTTGTTAATGATATGG
>NZ_JBFRJZ010000145.1:0-272 GCF_041469125.1 Vibrio sp. 10N.286.51.E5
AAGTCGTAAACGATTTTTGCGTTCGGGCAGTGCGCTTGAACTTCAAGGTCAAAAACCGTATTCATGTCCATCGCGACCGCTTCGATATTATTGCCATGCTTGCCTAACAGCTCGAAGAACGGTCGTATGTCCTTGCGGCTACGGCCTAACCCTATCCAAATGACTTGGTGAGTCTTAGCGTCAACAATGACCGTGGCATACCGATGTCCTTTAAAGATAGCGAACTCGTCCATGACGAGTTGCCTTAGCTCTTCCCATTTCACTGACGGTAC
>NZ_JBFRJZ010000146.1:0-1110 GCF_041469125.1 Vibrio sp. 10N.286.51.E5
AAGTGCGATCCCGCCCTGCCTTGGACTGTTAGGTGTCTCAACAAAAAAGAGAAGCCAACGTGGGCTTCTCTTTTTTACTTCTGTGAGAACAGATTTTTGTAGAAAGTGCCAATTTGCAAGAGCAAAGTCAAATTATTCAATGCTCTACAATTGGAGGCTTTTATTATTTAGCAGAAAACATGACATAAATGAGCGGGCGATCTACCGTCCCCGACACTTTAGCTACAGTGCATGAAATATCACGCGTCATCAATCTTCTAAATGCAGGACAAATTAACTTGTTTATGTACCCTATCGGTTGTTCTGCGATAAACAAGGCGACTGCATTGCAGTCAAATTCATTATCATTTTCACACTCAAAGCGAACCCGCGCACCTATATCTATAGAAGCAGCCTCATCACCAGTGATGTAGTAACGCGAACCTGCAACTTCCATTAAATAATCAAATGGTAGCTGTGCTTCCGATAAATCAGGGACTAAGTCGAAGCCATCACTAGGTAGCTGGATGCCGGTATGAGAAATTAAATCAAAATCAGTACCGTCGAAGTTCTCCGACAAATAATGGTTTGTTAAATACTTCCTGAAATCACGTCGCGAACGTGGTGGGAGCCTCTTCATAAATGTAGTCATTACGTCATTTGTATACACGTCATCACTTAAGCGAAAGGCAGGGTAGCCCATAAAGCCATGGTCCAAAGCGGCAATATAATCGGGTGTATCAACTAAATATGAAAACTCAAAACCACTAGCAGCCTTTTTAAGGAGCCCAACCAAGTAGCGCTGATTGCGATCGCTATTAGATTGCCAAGTCAAAAAGAGTGTTTCTACATGTAGTGGATTTTCTATCGTAATCATTTTTTTAATTCTTCTTTTATTAACTTAAAGCGTACTTCTAGATTCTTTTGAATCCACTCAAACCTTTCTCGAGTAAAAGGAACTTCCGCTTTAATCTTAGTTAAATCTTCTATTTCCGCTAGCATACTCACTAAGTCAAGGTTATCAACCTTTAGTTTAATGTGAGCATTACTCTCTTGATTAAAGTTGAAAAGAGCTTTAACAAGAAGAAAGTGCGGCACTCTATCCTGAGTATGACCCTGTAAATAATTTTG
>NZ_JBFRJZ010000147.1:0-209 GCF_041469125.1 Vibrio sp. 10N.286.51.E5
CATCGGTATGCCACGGTCATCGCTGACGCTAAGACTCACCAAGTTATTTGGATAGGGTTAGGCCGTAGCCGCAAGGACATACGACCGTTCTTCGAGCTGTTAGGCAAGCATGGCAACAATATCGAAGCGGTCGCAATGGACATGAATACGGCTTTTGACCTTGAAGTTCAAGCGCACTGCCCGAATGCAAAAATCGTTTACGACTTATT
>NZ_JBFRJZ010000148.1:0-261 GCF_041469125.1 Vibrio sp. 10N.286.51.E5
AACGTGGTTCGGTTACATTCGGGATAGATGATTCAGCCGTAGATGCATGGCGATGCAAAACTCATCATGGTAAGCGTGGGAGAGGCTTTCAGTACTCTGATACAGCGATTGAAACCGCCTTAATGATTAAGGGCATCTTCTCTCTTCCTTTACGTGCTCTTCAAGGCTTTATCGACTCTATCTTTGAGCTATTAGATGTTCCACTAACGTCCCCTGACTACACCTGTATCAGTAAACGCTCGAAGACGGTCATCCCAGAAA
>NZ_JBFRJZ010000149.1:0-783 GCF_041469125.1 Vibrio sp. 10N.286.51.E5
TTATTGATGTATTACTTCCATATTTTAAATTTAGAATAAAAAATATATTGCCTATTTTATAGTTAACAATCTGCGTTGATGTAAACGATAGATAGTGACCATGTTGGTGACAATAAAGGTGATTTCGACAAAGGACCCGCCAATCGAACCAATCCAAATGTTATGGCTAGCCCAACAGAAAGAATTGAATAAGATCAAGGACCTCAATGCGATGCCTTGTCTTGAAAAGAGTGCCCATGTCGCAACGGATGAACCAACAACCGTAATAAATTCAAAGAAATGATTCATGTTGGGTAAAGTCATGCACCACATCAAGCCAATAAAGAACCACATCACTTTGCGCGATTGAGTTTTTATCGATACATAGCTGCGAATAGCATTAATAATTACGCCTATAGCCGCCACTATGGCGCCCATTAATATGAAATGGATACTCATTACAAAACAAAAGATCATCATCTGGTAGCGAAAACGCATATCATCTTTTTGCCAAAAGGCCATTACACCGATACAAAAAGCCAGGCCGCCAACTCGTTGTGTTATCCAGTTTTCCATATTTAGCCTTTATTTTTAAGATGCTATCGAGCACGATTAAATATTAACTTTGAAAGAATAATGCTCAACCATAAAATAACCCTCCAAAAGGAGGGCTAGATATAACGTCAAAATGCTATTGCATTAGGTTTAATTGACTAACTGAACGGCTTCACGAGTTAAATGAGCCAGCTCTTCCCAATTGCCTTCTTCAATCAGCTTCTTATCCACCATCCAAGTACCGCCACA
>NZ_JBFRJZ010000150.1:0-1730 GCF_041469125.1 Vibrio sp. 10N.286.51.E5
CACCACGAGTACGAGCTAATTGGCCGTGCAACACGCACTGTGTTGGATGAGTACTTCCAAGAGTTCTCTGCGTAATTCGTAGTTGCTAGAAAATATAAGCCCCGTCAAGTCGGGGCTTTTTTATTCGGTTGTTTAGGTCGTGATAATGAATGTAATTTCTGTAAATGCCGTTGAATCTGCCATTTTGGCACTCTTGATGTTGTTGTTTGGTGAGGTAACCAAAAAACACACACCAATATTAAGTAAATATCATATCCCAGGGCCGGTGATTGGTGGGTGCATCGCAGCCTTAATTACTACTTGCTTATATCGCATGGGAATGGAGTTCGAATTTGAACTTCCTTATAAAGAGACGTTGATGCTGATGTTTTTCGCAGGCATTGGTTTAAGCGCAAATATCAAGCAGCTATTCCAAGGTGGACGCTTGTTCGTTGTCTTTCTCGGAATCGCCGTTGTTTATATTATTTTTCAGGACGCTATTGGTGTCGCTGCAGCCTCGTTCTTAGGGCTGGATCCTAAGCTAGGACTGATGACGGGCTCTATCACCCTATCAGGTGGGCATGGTACAGGTGCTGCATGGGCGTCGATGTTTCATGACCATTTTGGTGTCGATAATGCACTCGAAATCGCGATGGCCTGTGCCACTTTTGGTCTTGTGATTGGCGGTATTATCGGAGCGCCTTTAGGCACGTATTTGGTTGAAAAAAATCAACTTTCAACACCGAACGTACATGCAGCAGATGTGGAACACAAAAAGGCCCATCACATGCCGACTAAGGGCAATGTACTACATGGCATCGGAAGCGTTGTTCTTTTAGCATGCTGTGTTGAGCTCAGCCAAATGCTACATAGTTTAGTGCTTGTGCTCGATGTGCATTGGCTGAACATGGTGCCAAATTTCGTCTATGCGTTATTTGTTGGTGCACTATTCTCAACACTATTTAGCGAGAGCAAACCTGCCAAGATTGCGATGGTCGAAGTGGCACGTTTAAGCTCAATTGCCCTAAGTGTCTTCTTATCTATGGCATTGCTTGAAATCAAACTTTGGCAGCTGTTTGATATGGCGTTGTCGCTGGTGGTTATCCTAACGATTCAAACATTGTTTACTATTGTGTTTGTTACGTCCGTTACCTATAAGCTACTCGGTAAAAATTATGATGCCGCGGTGATGGCAAGTGGTCATGCGGGCTTTGGTTTGGGTGCGACACCGACAGCCATGCTCAATATGAATGGTATCACGGGTTACTACGGCCCATCGCCACAAGCGTATTTTATCGTGCCGTTAATTGGTGCGTTCTTTATCGATCTCTCAAACCTAATCGTTATAGAGACATTCTTACATTTCATGTCTTGATGGATCTTCCCCATCAAAGGGGATTACCAAAAGTTCAGTACTTTGACTTTAAAATTTACTCAAGACATCAAAAACTATATTCAGAAGAGGAGTGACGGTTTGAAAGGTGTAATTTCAATTCAGTCTCATGTGGTCTTTGGCCATGCTGGCAATAGCTCTGCCGTTTTTCCTATGCAACGTATGGGACTCGAAGTATGGCCTATCCATACGGTACAATTTTCCAACCACACACAATATCAACAAGGTTGGACCGGGCAAACATTCGGCTCAGATGATATTCGAAACTTGATTCGAGGCTTAGACAACATCAACGTACTGAAAGACTGTGGTGCGATCCTATCGGGTTATCAGGGAAGCGCAGACCAATGTAAAGCGG
>NZ_JBFRJZ010000151.1:0-210 GCF_041469125.1 Vibrio sp. 10N.286.51.E5
CCCGTCCGCCGCTCGACGCCCATTAACGCACCCGAAGGATTGTTAGTGTCGTTTCCGCTCGACTTGCATGTGTTAGGCCTGCCGCCAGCGTTCAATCTGAGCCATGATCAAACTCTTCAATTTAAGATTTTGTGACTCAACGAATACTGACTTCAAAACTAATATTTACCGCTCTTTCGAAAAAGAACAGAAACATGTAATTCTAAAGCT
>NZ_JBFRJZ010000152.1:0-1182 GCF_041469125.1 Vibrio sp. 10N.286.51.E5
AACTACCTTGAAAAACACCGCTTGCTAGAGATTTTTGAATCAGCAATTGCCTTAATAAAACTTACTAAATCGTTTTTTGAAATGAGAAAAACGGTTTCGAAAAAGTGTGGATATTGTTGTGCTATTTCGAGTAGGTTACTTAGTACTTCGTTGAGCGCTCTGAATGAAATAGGGCACTCAATTAAAGTGAGAAAATCATACAATCTTTCGAATTCATCATCGCTCAAATTCAATTGTTCATCTAATAAATTTTGCCTAGAAATGAACTCTCTCATGGTCATAAATCTCGATTTGAGGTATTCAATATGGCGGCTAGTTCTTTCTTAGTTTTTAGCTCTGGAAAAATTACTTGCCACTCTTTGTTTGTTAGATAGCTACCTTTTGCCTCATCATTAGGGAACCAGTTTTCTAAGAAAAATTTCACAGTTTTTTCTTTTGTGATAAACAGCTTTTTTAATAATTGGGTGGTTAAATCGGACAAAAATATGAGCCGTTTAATGTCGTTTTGAGGCTTTTTAGTGAGCAAGATAACGGGTGTTTTTCTAGTGAGTGACTGTTCGGAATTAATCGTATTTATAAGTAGAAAGTGAGTGAAAAGACCCGATACGAGATAGTAATGATTTCGTTTTTTATAGACCCAAATTGGAGATTGCAAAGCGACTAGGTTGCTCATAGCCTGGGTACTTTTTGATGCAATCGACTTTGACTTTAAGGCTGAAACGGGATTTGACTCCGCGATGATTTCTGCGAGATCAGGGTCGATAGATATGTCACAAAGATTAACGTGAGAGAGCTCTACGTTGCAGAGCAGGGTAGCGTCGTATTTCTCAAGTCTAGATATAAAATCGCTCAAATGTTAGATCTCGTAGTCGCAAATTGAAATTTGTAAACCTAACTAATTGTAGTATATGGATGTGACAAGAGTGTGCCCAAATTCATACATAAAACATTTCGTCACAACAAAACTTAAGTCATTGATTTTAAGTATTCTAGTTTAAGTGTCTGTTTTTCCGACAGAGAGCATGAATCTAGGGTATCCATGTAGATTTTCTATTTGTACAGCTACTGTCTTGACATGGCGGGGGGCGGTGATTCGAGTTCACTCGGACGCACCATTCCTTCTTTAGTTTTTATTGCATAACTATTGAGTTTGTCACAATGGTAGTAATAAGAAATTAGAAC
>NZ_JBFRJZ010000153.1:0-1317 GCF_041469125.1 Vibrio sp. 10N.286.51.E5
ACTCTGTTTAATCAAAAGAACAGCTATAAACAGAGAAGTTAATAAATAGGGATAAAGTGAAGTCCGTCTCTTTCTGGGAGTAATATAGCTAGGTTTAGTCTTAGCTCGTAATCTCGTTTGTAGGATGCGACCCATCGAATAGGTACACCCTCCACCACTATCGGAGTTAAACGCTCTACCCGATTTTGACCACGTTGAAATCGTGGGTAGGCTCTACAAATTCATATTGTGCATTGATTGTTTGTAGCTCCCAAGTGCCATAGCTTTTAGTTAGCTCCAACACACCATAGACCGCGTTATTTGCATGTCGGAATGCAGCTACGGGAGACATTCTCTTTATTAACCCTGCGGTAAACAGGCCAGAGATAAGGTCACCGACACCAACCGGTTGTTGAGCAAATTCAATGTTCGGTCGTTGGGCTAAATAACATGCCTTTTTCGTTGCTAAAATCATACTGAACGCGTCATCGGGTAATGAGTGAAGATGCTTCACGAGCACCATCTTTGGACCAAGCTCCAATGCTTTCTTACATGCTGTAACCGCATCATAAAGGGAGAGGATTTTAATGCCGGTCAATTCACTTAGTTCAAATTGGTTTGGCACTATAACATCGGCAATAGGAAGCAAGTGTTTAGTAATGGCGGTTCTAACGCCATCCTCAACGATACAACCTTTATCTGGGTCACCCATTACAGGGTCACAAACATAGAGTGCACTGTGGTTCTTTTCTTTAACTAAATTAACCGACTCAGCAACCGCTTTACATTGGTCTGCGCTTCCCTGATAACCCGATAGGATCGCACCACAGTCTTTCAGTACGTTGATGTTGTCTAAGCCTCGAATCAAGTTTCGAATATCATCTGAGCCGAATGTTTGCCCGGTCCAACCTTGTTGATATTGAGTGTGATTAGAGAACTGAACAGTGTGGATTGGCCACACATCGAGTCCCATTCTTTGGATTGGAAAAACCGCAGAACTGTTTCCTGCATGCCCGTAAACCACGTGAGATTGAATAGAAATAATGCTTTTCATGCGTCGCTCTTTCAGTTTGAAATGGATTTGAATACTTGGATAAGACGACTAAATAAACACAACGGAACATCAAGATAGGAAGTTTTATCGATCTAACCACTGTGCTTATTTGGTCGGAATAGCCTCGACATCGCCGAGGCTTATTCTTAATGAGTTGGACGTCATCGGCTTTAAATCATGTATTTGATTCTAAGCCAGACTTGAACTTATGCGTCTTGAAACTCAGCGAAGTACTCATCCAATACAGTGCGTGTTTCACGGCCGATTAGCTCGTACTCGTGGTG
>NZ_JBFRJZ010000154.1:0-299 GCF_041469125.1 Vibrio sp. 10N.286.51.E5
TTAATTTTCCGGATTGGTATAAGCTGCCGCTTTGAAGTATTCAAATGTTCTTTTACCAAACTCAAGACGAAAAAAAACCCGCTGATTTCTCAGCGGGCTTTTCAATGGTGGTGGAGGGATAGGGATTTGAACCCTAGAACCGCTATTAACGGTTGCCGGTTTTCAAGACCGGTGCTTTCGACCACTCAGCCATCCCTCCAACAAATTGTCATCAACAGATTAGTACACTGTTGAGGTTGTTATTTGCTAATGCAAGTAACGATACCTTTTGTCTTCACCTTTCAAAAAAGTGAAAATAA
>NZ_JBFRJZ010000155.1:0-226 GCF_041469125.1 Vibrio sp. 10N.286.51.E5
TGGTGCGCCGAGCATGGCGTTGATCTAGGAGGTGAAAGTCCTCTACGGGCTCAGTCGAGCGAGAACCGTTAGCCTATGCAAGGGTGTTCACCGTGAGGTGAAATCTGAAGGAAGCAAATGGCAAAACTTGGTTGTGACGAACAGAAATCTGATAGTAGGCCATTACAACTTGGGCAACCTAGCCATAGATAGAATAGCCCAATGCCTCGACGGGAAGTGTGTAGTG
>NZ_JBFRJZ010000156.1:0-224 GCF_041469125.1 Vibrio sp. 10N.286.51.E5
AACTTGACGGTGACGCCAGTGAATGATGCGCCGGAGCTGACAGGCGATCTGTTGGGTGAAATGGATGAAGCAGGCAGCTACACCATCACGGCGGCAGATCTTGGCTACACGGACGTTGACGATACGGACACAGGCGTGAGCTTCACGGTCAGCAACGTGAGTAACGGCACAATCTTAGTGAACGGCGTCGCGTCGAGCAGCTTTACGGTGGCGCAGTTGGCGGC
>NZ_JBFRJZ010000157.1:0-248 GCF_041469125.1 Vibrio sp. 10N.286.51.E5
AGTGCGCTCTTATCTTCTATATCTTCACGTTATACCCATAAATATTTTAAGGCACCTAAAGGAAGAAGGAGCGCATAATGCTACGAACAACTGTAATTCTCTTCGTCAGTGTCATGCTTAACGGTTGTCAGATAAGCCCAATAAAATCTAATGGACTTGCCGATTATAGAGCGACAGTTATTTCAAGCCAACTTCCACAAGAGTTAGGCTCAATCACACTCGTAAATGCACAGTCAGAGGGCGATAGT
>NZ_JBFRJZ010000158.1:0-454 GCF_041469125.1 Vibrio sp. 10N.286.51.E5
CACAGTCAGAGGGCGATAGTGTCACTCTTGTTTTCGTAAAAAAGAAAACTTTGAATATGGACCGCTTAGTAGAAAAAGTCGCCGTTAGTTTTTGTGACAACATCGAAATAAGACCACTATTAGAGAGTGGGATCTCTTATCGAATCATTACCTTAGGAAAAAATGAGAAAGTAGAAAGCCTTAACGTCATTTCTCTAGCTAAGTGCTCTAATTGAATGCTTAGCAGTCGAATGGATAAAAGCCAATACGAGTTGTTCAATGTACTCAATGACACTATTTTATTGAGGTTTGACCGCCTTACGCCTTGGGAAAAAAACTTTATCACAGAGTTACACCATAAGGTCGTAACTAGACAACTCATTTCAATTAAACAAAAACAGCTTGCTTTAAAAATTTCAATGAAAGCCTATAAATCAAAGAAGAAAAACGCGCGTTCCAACGTTTAATTTAAGCT
>NZ_JBFRJZ010000159.1:0-365 GCF_041469125.1 Vibrio sp. 10N.286.51.E5
GAAGACGGTCATCCCAGAAACAAAGCGGTAATGGCTCTGAGAGATGGAACAATATCGGAATGGAAAACAGAGTCTGGTTATCACTATCGTTCAATATCTGAGACTGCTATGTCCCGATATAAAGGACTAACAAGCGATAAATTGAGCTTGAGATGTTACAACGCTCAAGTGGGCGAAATCATGGCGAATGTCAAAGCGATTAACAAAGTCATAGGACTAGGTATGCCCGTTAGAAGCTAACGGCTAGCTACATATGGTGTCGTTGATCTTCAAGCTGATTTGATCATATATGGACACTTCCTATTGGCAAGTAGTAAATCTGAAAGTTTTAGGTAAAAGATTGCAGACATATATCCGAGTTCAAG
>NZ_JBFRJZ010000160.1:0-268 GCF_041469125.1 Vibrio sp. 10N.286.51.E5
TGGCAGGGGTGGAGAGATTCGAACTCCCAACACGCGGATTTGGAATCCGCTGCTCTGCCAATTGGAGCTACACCCCTAAAACTTTCATTACTTCAGATTCGAAAAAACCTCGCACTAGGCGAGGTTATCGAATAAGTGGCGGAGTGGACGGGACTCGAACCCGCGACCCCCGGCGTGACAGGCCGGTATTCTAACCAACTGAACTACCACTCCGCAGTGGAATACTTGTCGTCGCTGACAAGTGTTCAAACTTTTTGTCTTCACTTTT
>NZ_JBFRJZ010000161.1:0-706 GCF_041469125.1 Vibrio sp. 10N.286.51.E5
CAAAGTGCGATCCCGCCCTGAACCAGGCTCTAAGTTACTCTTCATACAAATAGCTGACAAGGCACTCATTAGTTCGTGATGAAGATATCATTTTTGAGATTATTTTTAGGCTTATTATACGATGAATTATTATTCAAAATATTCGACTGGAGAATGGGTCATAACCCAACCAATGACGGGTTGTGTCTCACACTGTACGTAGAATAACCCCAGAAATTTTCTGGGGTTATTATTAACTATAAGTAACGATTCCTTAAGTGCTTCTGGAAATGCATCGGGTTTAAAACTTCACCTGTAGCTTGTTTAACTAACTCATCAGTAGTTAGCAACGACCCTTTCGACCAAATATTTTCTGATAGCCACGTAAAGATTGGTGTCATATCTCCAGAGCGAATCGCCTCATCAACATTCACGGTTTGCTTCATCGATGCCATAAATTGAGCCGCATACATAGCACCAAGCGTGTAGCTTGGGAAGTAGCCAAAACTTCCATCGCACCAATGAATGTCCTGCATGCAACCATCTCTATAGTTATGTTTTATAGTTCTTTTATCTGATTTTGAAGAGCTTGAAAGGTTAGTGTTTAGTGTTCGCTGAGGGTCTGTCCAGTGGAAAATGTCACCTGCATTTATCCGTCATACTTTATGGATAAGTTTTAGACCTACTTTTTCTTATCAGTGTAGTGCCTAGGGCGTGTTGATCTTTC
>NZ_JBFRJZ010000162.1:0-340 GCF_041469125.1 Vibrio sp. 10N.286.51.E5
ATTAGCTCGTACTCGTGGTGAGTAAGGTTCGCTAGTGATACACGTACTGATGCGTGTACTGTGTCGAAACCTTTACCAGGTAGTAAGATTACGCCGGTTTCGTGAGCAAGACGGAATAGGAAGTCTTTACCTTTCTCGTTAGCTTTGAACCAGTCGACAAACTCTTGACCGTAAAGTTTGCCACCTAGCGTGTCTAGCTCTAGTAGTGTGTAGTAATCCACACGGTCTTTGTTCTCTTCGATTGCTACACCCATGTTTTTGTAAAGCGTTGTGTAGCGCTCACGGATGATGCGTTTACAAGCGGCTTTGTAGCGACCTTCTGAGTCCATTAGACAAGTTA
>NZ_JBFRJZ010000163.1:0-259 GCF_041469125.1 Vibrio sp. 10N.286.51.E5
AGTGCGCTCTTATCTTCTATGTCTTCACGTTGTATCCATAAATATTTTAAGGCTCCTAAAGGGAGAAGAAAGGAAGAAGGAGCGCATAATGCTACGAACAACTGTAATTCTCTTCGTCAGTGTCATGCTTAACGGTTGTCAGATAAGCCCAATAAAATCTAATGGACTTGCCGATTATAGAGCGACAGTTATTTCAAGCCAACTTCCACAAGAGTTAGGCTCAATCACACTCGTAAATACACAGTCAGAGGGCGATAGT